>NZ_JACJER010000007.1:0-18816 GCF_014164185.1 Shewanella sp. SG44-6
ATTGGCATTGTTAGAAATATTGTCAAAGAATCTTCCAGTATTCGATCTAGCACGGTCAGTTTTACTGAACAGCTACAAAAAGCACAATCTGAAATTGATACTCTAAAAACACGTTTAGCCGCATCTGAAAAAGACATGCTATTTGATGCATTAACCAATGTATTAAATCGCCGCGCATTTAATACTGATATAGAAGCGCAAGTAAGCTCAGCACCTGTAGGTACTTGTTTAATTTTAATTGATATTGATCACTTTAAAATATTCAATGATAGTTTTGGCCATCAACTCGGCGATTTAGTCCTAAAAACAGTGGCTAAGCGGACCCAAGAAGCGTGTCGTGACGGAGTCAAATTGTACCGTTTTGGTGGCGAAGAGTTTGCTATTATCGTTCCCAATAGTCAGTTTAGGGTAGCCAGGCAGCTGGCCGAAGGCATACGTAGAGCCATAGAGAAGCTCAGTGTCAAAGATCGACGTAGCGATAAAGTAATTGACTCAATAACCGCCTCTTTTGGGGTGGCAGAATGGAAACCTAAACAAAATGTATCGCAACTCATTGAGGCAACTGACAAGCTACTTTACGATGCAAAACGCCTAGGTAGAAATCGCGTGATGCCGATTGCAAACTAGTTATTATAAGTAAAATAAATTGATTTTTTAGTCCATCTTTTATGACTCATCACTTTGCTCTTACAGCATGATGCGTGACAAAGGTTGGGCCTTATATTGACGATTATGTCGATATTTGAATTAGCGAGGCATTTGCAGGTAACGGGCGGCATTAATCGCCGTCGGCTTAGCCAAATAAGGCACATATCCCAAAAATGGACCTGTCATTATTTGCTTTAAACTGTCGAGGTTATCATCAATAAAAGCCATGTGAGGATCCACCTGATTTGCAACCCAACCAGCTATCGTTAATCCATCTGCTAGCAGTGCTTCTTGAGTTAATAAGGCATGATTTAAACAACCTAGCTTCATGCCTACGACGAGAATAACGTCGATTCTCGATGACCAATCTGATGGGTAATTCATGTGATTGACTAATTCAGTTTGTGGTTTAGTATTTTGCAGCTTAGCTTGCAATAATTTAACTGTATCAGACAAATATTCGCCATTACCCAATGGTAAACGCCAACCACCTGCACCTTCAATTAAGGCAAAATCAGCACTTTGCATCGCCGAGTGGTACATAGTGTCAAGAACACCTTGGGCAGTTAAAGTATGGTTGACTTGCCTAGCGGCAATATGCGGTGCAATTGCTGGGGCAAAACAAATAGGATTAACACTTTGATATGGCAAATCCATATTAGATTGGGTCATTAGCATCATGGCATCGCTATTGCGCAAGCCATCTTCTGTAGACTCACACCCTGATGCTATAGGTTTAAAGCCACACTTATTACCTGTGGCCTTAGATAAAAGTGCCGCTGAAATTAGCGTTTTACCACTGTCAGTGTCTGTTGCAGTCACAAAATACAGCATAGCTTCAGCCTCGTTTAGCGCGGATATACGCAATTTGATAAGTTAATGGTAAACCTTTGTCGGTACGTAAGGTTTCAGCTAATGCAACCCGTTGCTCCCATTGTTGTTTGCTCAACACTGCGCGTTGCTTTTCCTCATCTGCTTGAGCACTGGATGCCCCCACCCCTTTAATTGAATAAAGTAAGCTACGTAAGTCGGCAAAATAAACCGTAATAGTCTCAACCTGGATATCGATACTATCCCAATCAGGAGGCATTGTTTGCGAGGTGATAAAAGCAGACTTAAGGGCTGATACCGAGTGAAATTGATTGACGTGAAACCCTAACGTTTGCAATTCAGCCAAGCTGCCATCAATAACAACACTGAGATGGCATTCACCGCCCACTCGTAATACGCGATGAAATTCATTAAAAGCTTTGGGTAGCGTCTGACACCACTGCAAAGCTAAATTGGAATAAATGCTGTCAATAGATGCACTTTGTAAACCCAGCGCTTGAGCGTCACAACAAAGGCATAAGTAATCAGAATACTGTTGCGCCAATTGCGTTAGCATGCCATGCGCAATATCTGCCGCGATAACCTGTTTCACGTCATTGAAAGCTTTAAAACATGTACCCGGACCGGCTCCAATATCAAGTAGAGTGCCATATAAATTGGCATGCTGTAATAATTGCTGAGCACTCATACGCTGCAACACATCATGTTGCTTATACAAAGGTGCTGCTCTTGAAAACTTGTTTGCAACCGAGTTATCTAACGTCATGAGGGTTCTCAAAGATACGATTTATTTAGCTACTGCCAGGATGTTAATGCTGCTTACTAAATATCATTAACATCATTGTGCTGAATAAGCTGGGCCACTGCACTAACCAGTGCACAAATATCGCTGGCTTGATGCTGTGCATTTAACGTAATACGAAGACGGGCCTGCCCGACTGGCACCGTTGGTGAGCGAATAGCCCCCACCAAAAAACCTTGTTGTTTTAGGTGCTCAGCAATAACTAAAACGCGATGATTATCGCCAATCATAATCGGCTGGATCGCTGTCATTGAAGGCGTGATCTCAAGTTGATGCTCAAGTGAAACTTGCCTGAATAAGGCGATGTTTGCCGTTAATTGTGTTAATAACTGTGGATGGTCTTGCTGCCAATTAATCGCCGCTAATGCCAACTGAGCATTCGCGGGCGATAACGCGGTAGAATAAATATATTCACGCGAAGTTGCCACTAAGTAATCAATCACATTTTTAGAGGCTAAAATTGCCGCGCCTTGACCTCCTAACGCTTTGCCGAATGTCACCACCTGAATATCCACATTATTGGCATTAACAAACGAGCTAGGTAATAGCCCAAAGCCATGGGCATCATCGACAATCAGCCAACAATCATGTTGCTGACATAAGCGAGATAATTCAGCTATCGGGGCAATGTCACCGTCCATACTGAATACACTTTCAGTAACCACAGCTGTATGAGGGTTGCGCTCGATCAGTCGCGTTGCACTAATAACATCGTTATGTAAAAAGCGCCGAATCTGACTACCACTGTCTTTTAAGCCATCAATTACTGAGGCATGCACTAACTTGTCGGCTAAGACAGTATCCTTGTTGCTAAACAAGGTTTTCATTAACGCGTTGTTAGCGCTAAAACCAGAACTAAATAACATACACGCTTGATGCCCCGTCAGCTCGCATAAACGCTGTTCAAGGGCAAAATGGGCTTGGTTATAACCACTAACAAGAGGTGATGCACGACTGCCAACACCATACTGCTGCGCTCCAGCATACAGAGCTTGAACTAAAGCAGGTTCATGGGCTAAGCCTAAGTAATCATTATGGCTAAAATCAACCATTGCATATGGCTTGGTTTCCGACACATGTCGTTGGCGTAAAAGGCCTGACACCTGCAGATCCGCAAGCTTATTACTTATCCGCTCGGTTAATGGGTGCTGCCCCATATCAGTCTGGCCTAATAACGTCATGTAAAATTATAGCGCAGCAGCATCAAAGAACTGCTTAGTCGACTTATCTTGCTTAGCACTCGCTTTGGCTAATAATGCGCTATCAGATTCGATGTTGGCTTGTGGACCTTGCTCAGGATGTAACCCTAAACGTCGGAATAAACTCATGTCATCATTTTCTTCTGGATTTGACGTAGTTAATAGCTTACAACCGTAGAAAATTGAATTAGCCCCCGCAAAAAAACACATTGATTGCAGTTCATCACTCATGCTTTCACGTCCGGCAGACAAACGCACCCGCGACTTAGGCATAATAATCCGAGCAACTGCTATGGTGCGGACAAATTCAAGCGGGTCAAGATCATCAATATTCTCAAATGGTGTACCGGCCACTTTTACTAACATGTTGATCGGTACTGAATCTGGATGTTGTTCTAAATTAGCAAGTTGCTGCAATAAACCTGCGCGATCGCTGGCTTGCTCGCCCATACCGACAATCCCGCCAGAACAGACTTTCATCCCAGAGGCTCGCACGTTTGTCAGCGTATCTAAACGACTTTGATAAGTACGGGTGGTGATAACATCGCCGTAATATTCTGGTGAGGTATCAAGGTTATGGTTGTAATAATCTAAACCAGCATCAGCCAATCTGCTGGCTTGGTCAGGCGATAGCATGCCTAATGTCATACAGGTTTCCATGCCCAAAGCACGGACATCTTTTACCATTTGTGTTAAATATGGCATGTCTTTGTCACGCGGGTTGCGCCAAGCAGCGCCCATGCAAAAACGTGATGCACCAGCAGCTTTAGCGCTTTTAGCCTCGGTTAATACCTTTTCAATTTCAAGTAAACGTTCTTTTTCTAGACCGGTATCATAGCGCGCACTTTGTGGACAATATTTACAGTCCTCTGGGCATGCACCGGTTTTAATCGATAAAAGACGACTGATCTGCACTTCGTTAGGGTCAAATGTTTCACGATGAATACTGTGGGCTTTAAACAATAAATCATTCATAGGCAACGCAAATAATGCCTCGATTTCTGTTTTTTGCCAATCGTGACGAACTTCAGCTAACGACATGGATCATTCCTTTATTTTGATTTTATGTTGGCTAGGATACCCTGAGTCCGTAAACTGTCAACGCAGTAACCATTTCACGCTTTACTAGCGGTCAAAAAACGAGCACCTATAATTATGGCATTTTCCGACACAAACACCACTATCGACTACGCTTTCGATCAACAACACATTTGGCACCCTTATACCTCGATGACCCAGTCTCTGCCTGTATATGGCGTCGTTTCGGCCCAGGGATGTGAACTGACATTAGACAGCGGTAAAGTGCTTATTGATGGCACGAGTTCATGGTGGTCATGTGTGCACGGTTACAGTCATCCGACCATTGTTGCTGCAATGCAACAACAGTTGTCAACACTGAGTCATGTCATGTTTGGCGGCATAACCCACCAACCCGCTATTGAGACATCAAAACGTTTAGTGCAGATGACCAGCGCCAATTTAACCAAAGTATTTTTAGCCGATTCTGGCTCGATTGCAGTTGAAGTCGCCTTAAAAATGGCGCTGCAATATTGGCAAGGCCGCAATCAGCCGCAAAAACAACGCATTATGACCGTAAAAAGTGGTTATCACGGTGATACCTTTGCAGCGATGAGCGTGTGCGATCCAGACGGTGGAATGCATACCATGTTTGGCAACAATGTGACTAAACAAGTATTTATCCCTGCGCCAACGTCTAAGTTTAATGATCCGCTTAATCAAACCGATACACTCGCGTTAGATGCCGCATTTACACAACACCACCAAGATATCGCCGCGGTGATTATTGAACCCATCATGCAAGGTGCTGGCGGAATGCGTTTTTACTCCCCAGCTTATCTGGTTAAACTGCGTCAACTTTGTGACCAATATGACGTGTTACTGATATTAGATGAAATAGCCACCGGATTTGGCCGTACTGGCACCCTATTCGCTTATGAGCATGCCAATATTGAGGCCGATATTTTGTGTGTTGGTAAAGCCTTAACTGGTGGATATATTAGTCTTGCTGCCACCTTATGCAGTGACGAAGTGGCCTGTGGTATTAGTGATTCACCCGCTGGCGTGTTTATGCATGGGCCCACTTTTATGGGTAACCCGTTGGCATGTGCAGCAGCAACCGCCAGCTTAGACTTACTGCTTAAAGGTGATTGGCAACAGCAGGTAAAAGATATTGAGGCACATTTAACACGCACCTTGCCCGCTGCCTTGACGTCAAAGCAGGTAAAAGATGTGAGAGTGCTCGGCAGTGTCGGAGTGATAGAAATGCTCTCGCCAGTTAATACCGCAGCCTTGCAAAAAGCCTTTGTTGATTTAGGTGTGTGGGTAAGGCCTTTTAGTCGCTATATCTACATCATGCCGCCATATACCATTAGCGCAGAACAATTAACCCAATTAACTTCTGCCATGTTATCTGTTGCCGACACCATTGTCCCCAGCGAAGATAATCAAGTTTTGATTAGCCATGGATAATCAAAACTGGGCTAATCTCAGATTGGGTAAGTCTCAGTTTAGGTAAGACTCAGTTTCGCTTAATCTAATACCGCTTGAGCGTGGGCAACAATGGCATCTGAAACGTCTTTATAAACACCTTTAAGTAAAATCCAATGGTGCCAGTAAAGCGTTTCAGTGATGATATGCTCTTTACATATATGCACTAACTCACCTGAAGCCAGCTCTGGTTTAATTTGCGTTTTTGGCACTAAGCCATATGCCGCACCATGCTTGGCCATGGTCACAAAGGCATCTGATGAACGTACAGTATGTAATGGATATTCACCTTGCGTGAGTCCAAAATGCTGTTGAATGTATCGTGTGTGCATATTGTCTTTATGATCAAAAGCGATACCCGGTGCTTTTCTAAGACTGTCAGCACTAATTCCGTTAGGGAAGTAATGACGACTAAACTCAGGTGACGCAACCAACAGATAGTCAACATTTCCCAGCCGAGCCAATTGGCAACCTTTAATAGCTGTAGATTGCACAGAAATAGCCCCAAAAGCTTGGCCATCCTTTAACCTATTAATCGTGCGGTCTTCACCTTCAATGAGCAGATTAATCTCTATTAAATGTGACTTAATCACCGGGGCTATTGCCGGAATTAGCCAGGTGGCTAAGCTGTCTGCATTGGTGGCAATATGCAAGGTTAACGGTGTTTGGGGTGAATGCGGCATAGCGCTAGGAAGTAAGTCAGCTTCTAACTGCACAACTTGGTAATAGTGTTTTAATAGCTGCTTACCTAAATCTGTGGCTTCAATCGGCTGGCCTCTAATTAATACTGGTTGAGCAAACTGTTGTTCTAACTGCTTTATTCGCTGCGACACCGCCGATTGTGTTAAACACAACACGCCAGCCGCACGCTCAAAACTTTGCTCTTTAATCACACAGCTCAATGCTTGCAGTAATTTATAATCAAGATTACTCATTATTTTACCAACTTATTAAATCCTCTTAAGCCATCGTAGCCAGTATCTTGACATCTTTCATTAATTATTCTTATACAACAGAAAAATTATTAATTTAATTTATATCAAACCTATTGCTACTTTAGCAATTAATTACATTGCTCGTTACTAGGATACTCATGACTACCTCCGCATTATTTCAAGGACTTATTCTCGGCTTAGGAATGATTATTCCTATTGGCGCACAAAACTCATACATATTAAGCCAAGGGATAAAACGCAATCATCATTTTCTCGCGGCGACAATTTGCATGTTGTGTGATGTGTTATTAATTGGTCTGGGCATTTTTGGCGGAGGAAAATTAATCGCCAGTAGTGAATGGTTAATGCTACTGATAGGTTGGGGAGGCGTCACTTTTTTAGTTGTTTATGCTGTTCTGTCGTTCAAAAGTGTGTGGAGAAATCAGTATCTCGTTACAACACACATTGCAGCGGCCAATAGCCGTAAAACAATTATCGGCACTACATTTGCTGTCACCTTGCTTAATCCTCATGTGTATTTAGATACAGTAATGATACTCGGTAGCGTGGGGGGCACTTTTGATGGCAACGAAAAATGGGCATTTGCTATTGGTACCATGCTGGCCTCAATACTGTGGTTTTACACCATAGCATTTGGTGCCGCTAAACTTGCACCTTGGTTAGGTACGCCTAAAGTTCAACGCGTGATTGATGCTCTAGTCGGCACTATTATGCTTTTTATCGCCTATTCAGTATTTAATACTTTATCAATAATACCAATAATCGAATAGCGGCTGACAACACATGTAAATCAAAAAATATCCATAAAATCAGTAAATAATTAACGCTTCATCGGCACAAAGCTAGCTTGCTGTTTTATGCGAAGTAACCATTTATTAATCTGTGGGTAATGGGTTAAATCAAAACCGCCTTGATGGGCAACATGGGTATAAGCGAACAAAGCAATGTCCGCTAAGGTAAATTGCGAACCACACAGAAAAGGTTGCTTTGCTAGTTCAGCTTCCATAGCCGCAAGCGCTTTATGGCCTTTAGCGTGCAGTGAGTGATATTCAGCTAAGCGATCCTCAGGTAATCCTAAATACAACTGAATAAAGCGTGCAACGGCAATATATGGCTCATGACTGTATTGTTCAAAAAACATCCACTGATACATTTTCGCTTTATTATAAGCATCGGTTGGGATCAACATAGAGCCCTCAGCAAGATACCCGATAATTGCATTCGACTCCGATAATACGCTGCCATCATCGAGTTCTATTAGCGGTATTTTACC
This sequence comes from Shewanella sp. SG44-6, assembly GCF_014164185.1. Classification (NCBI taxonomy): domain Bacteria; kingdom Pseudomonadati; phylum Pseudomonadota; class Gammaproteobacteria; order Alteromonadales; family Shewanellaceae; genus Shewanella; species Shewanella sp. SG44-6. The sequence goes on from NZ_JACJER010000007.1 coordinate 8,218, forward strand.
CTGCGGATTTTTAGCTAAAAACTCTGGTGTTTGCGTTTCACCTTTAGCGATATTCATTTCTTGCCATACATGCTCAATACCTAACAGATTCAGCACCAACTGCACCTTATAACAATTACCCGACATGCTATCGCCATACACAATCATACTAATATCCTTTTAAGGTGATGTTTAATTTCAGCAATACTGCCAAAATGGGTAAACCTACTTTTTAACTAGACTCGAAATTAACGCTCGCAATGCAGCAGGTTTAACCATTTTAGCCATGTAGTGATAACCCTGCCTTTCGACATCTTCAACCAAATCTTTATTGGTATTGGCTGTAATTAATATCCCTGGTAAATGCTCACCATAACGGCTGCGAATACCATTCATGGCATCGATACCGTTTTGATCATCATCTAAGTGATAATCAGCTAACATAATATCTGGTGCCACCCCTTTAAGGCCTAACTTAATCCGTGCATCGGCAAGATCTTTGGCACAAATAACCTCACATTGCCAACGGCTTAATAATGATTCTAATCCCGCAAGAATGGCTTCTTCATTGTCGATGCATAGCACTTTAATTCCCGCTAAAGGCTGCAATAGTGTTGGTAAAGGTTTATTGCTTGTTTGGCTGATGGTTTCACCTATGGGCACAGAAATAGAGAATATCGAACCGCGACCTAAAGCCGAACTCACATGTATTTGATGATCAAGTACCTTACTGATCCTGTCAGCAATCGCTAACCCTAACCCCAAACCACTGACATTACGGCTACTAGGATGATTGAGACGTTTAAACTCTTTAAAAATTTCTTGTATATCAAACTCATTAATTCCACAGCCAGTATCCAGTACTTGGATCTCAATAAAATCACCTCGATGACGGCAACCAAATAACACTTTACCGCCACGAGCATAACGATAAGCATTGGTTAAAAAATTCTGTAAAACACGTCGCAATAAAGAAGGATCGGAGTTAACGGTCGCAGTACAAGGCACCATTGAAAACGAAATTTGACTATCGGCAGCCATAGCATCAAATTCAATGGATAAACCGTTAATGATCTCTGCAATCGCAAAATCACGACGGTTAACCTCTACCATGCCAGAGTCTAGCTTAGAAATATCGAGTAAATCGGTTAGTAACTCACCAGCTGTTTTCAGCGAACTATTGACATGAGTCAATGTGGTACGCGCTTCTAAATCGAGATTTGGATATTGCGATAATGATGCAGTAAATAATCTTGCAGCATTTAACGGTTGCATTAAGTCGTGACCCACGGCGGCTAAAAAACGCGTTTTTGATGCATTGGCGAGCTCTTCTTGCGCTTTAGCCTCTAATAATTCGCTGTTTGATAACGCCAGTTCATAGGTTCGCTCCTGTACCCGACTTTCCAAGGTTTCATTAGCTTCCAGTAAAGCTTTTTCCTGTAAACGATATTGGGTGATATCAGTAAATGTCATTACAAAACCACCATCAGGCATAGGATTGCCTTGAATTTTTATAACCTTACCATCCTGGCGAGCACGCTCAGAAGTATGAGGAGTGCCATTTCGCATATGTTGCACCCGCACTTCAACTTGGTTTTCAATGTCTCCAGTACCACAAAAACCGCGCAGAGCATTAAACCGCACAATATCAGCTATTGGCATACCTTGTTGTAAAAAGCCTTCTGGGTATTGATACAATTCAACATAGCGATAATTCCACGCAACTAAATTAAGGTCTCTATCAACCACACTCATACCTTCATAAGCGTGTTCAATTGCACCTCGCAGCATATCTTGACTTAAAATAATTTTAGAAGAGGCCTCATCCACTAAATGGAATACCTCATCAAGAGCCAAATCACGCCCTTGTAAAACAGAGTCCATAACCAGTGAAGCACTTGATGCGCCTAACACACCCGACAACATGTGTTCCGTATGAGCGATTAACTCTTCTGGAGCCGTTTTGTACCAACTGTCACTTTTAACCGCATCTGCCGAAAAACGGCTAAAACTTTCATAAGCACGAGTAGGACTCACAAACCGACTGGCCAAAATTAATAAATCTTGTTGTGAAATAGGCCCTTGGCGTTTTTTAGCATCTTGCTTTGATGACCAAGGTTTGACAAAGTGACTCGCTTGAATACGCTCAGCAACGCCCGCTCTAAACCATATAGAACCCAGCACATAGCAAAAAATATTGGCTAATAAGGCAATCAAAGTATCGCTAATATTGGGAGTGATTGAATTGAACAAACCAGAGTCTGCACCAATAACACGGGCTTCACCGGCACCTTGAAGTAAAATAAAACACCAAAGACTAAAACCAACAGCAAGGCCTAGATACACTCCCGCTCGATTACCGTGTTTCCAATACAATCCCCCCACTAACGCAGGCGCTAATTGAGAGAATGCGCCAAACGACATCATCCCCAGATGTGAAAGTGAATCACGGTCGGTAAACAGCAAATAGCTTAAATAACCAAAACCTAAAATCACCACAATCGATAAACGGCGTACATTTAATAACAGTTTAGAAAACTGACTAAAATTCTTTTCTCGTATTTGTCCTGTTCGCAACAAAAATGGCACCAACCATTCATTACTCACCATCACGCTAATAGTCACCACCGCCACGATCACCATCCCAGTCGCGGCAGACAAACTACCCAGTAATGCGACAACAGCTAATACAGGTTGATCAAGCGCTAAAGGTAAATTAATCACATAGGTATCAGCTGACACTGAATCACCCAAAATCACCTTACCGGCGAGTGCCAATGGGGCAACGAACAAGCCAAATAAGACTAAATAGATTGGAAATATCCATCGCGATTTTCTTAAAATATGCTCACCACCGCACTCGACTACCATCACATGAAACTGCCTTGGCATACATAAGAACGCCGCCATACCAACAAATAACTCAGGTAGGAAAGACTCTAAACGGATATGACTATTTTGGATCAATGCTTTATCTGATGCTTGTTGCCAAATATCACCAAAGCCATCAAAGACCCCAAAACTAATCACGGCACCGACAGAGATAAAGGCTGCCAGTTTAACCAGTGACTCAAAGGCAATCGCCACCATCATTCCTGGATTATGTTCAGTAGCATCTAATTTACGAGTACCAAATAAAATGGCAAAAATAGCCAATAACATGGTAATCAATAATGGCACAGCGACAGGACTCAGCGGATTGTCAGCAGGTTGAAATAAATTAAGACTAAACACCATGGCTTTGAGTTGTAACGCGATATAAGGCATGATCCCGAACAAGGCAATTAGCGTAACCAACGCCGCTAATAGTTGTGATTTACCATAGCGGGCAGCAATAAAGTCGGCAACAGAAGTAATGTTTTGCGCTTTAGACACCACCACCATTTTTCGTAACATGCCAAAGCCAAGGGTAAACACCAATATTGGGCCGATAAAAATAGGTAAAAAAGACCATAAATCATTGGCGGACTGGCCAACTGTGCCTAAAAAGCTCCAGGAAGAACAATACACAGCTAAACTGAGCCCATAAATCCATACTTGGGCTTTTTGGTTTATTTTACTAAACCACCTCTCAGCGCCCCACGCCAAAATAAACAGCAATGACACATAACACACCGCAATCACGGCAACGATTAAGGTTAAGTTCATGAAACGTCCGATATCACTTTATTATTATTAAAAATCTGTTTTATTTTTACCTAAAACATCGTGTATTGAACATAAAACAACCTACACAATAGAATCATCATAAATAACAGACTAACTCTGTAGCAATTATAACCATATTAACACGTGCAACAGACTAAATATTAAGGATATTTTAAAACTAGACCAAGGTCTAATAGTGCTGATAGCCTGTTGCAGATGATACTTTAACCACGCCATTTTTAGAAAGGGAAGCCCCATGACCCCGCAGTCTCTTTACAAAGTTCCGAGTGACATTGCAGAAAACGCACTGGTTGATAACGATCAATATAAGAAAATGTACCAGGAGTCCATTATTAATCCAGAAGGTTTCTGGAGAGAACACGGCAAACGTATTGATTGGATCAAACCTTATACCAAAATCAAGCAAACGTCTTTTGATGATCATAACCTTTCGATCAATTGGTTTTATGATGGCACGCTCAATGCGTCTTCCAATTGCTTAGATCGCCACCTTGAAGAACATGGCGATAAACTAGCCATTATTTGGGAAGGTGACGATGCCAATGAGCAACGTAAAATTACTTACGCCCAATTACATGCCGATGTGTGTAAATTTGCTAACGCCCTTCGAAGCCAAGGTGTTAATAAAGGTGATATCGTCACCATATACATGCCTATGGTACCTGAAGCGGCAGTCGCTATGCTTGCCTGTGCTCGCATTGGCGCGGTGCATTCAGTGGTGTTTGGTGGTTTCTCACCCGACTCGATTGCTGCAAGGGTGATTGATGGTAAATCAAAAGTCTTAATTACTGCCGACGAAGGTGTTCGCGGTGGCCGAAAAATTCCGTTAAAACGCAGTGTGGATGAAGCCATATCAAATCCAGATGTCACTTGCGTCGAAAAGGTCATAGTACTTAAGCGTACTGGTGGTAGCATAGATTGGGTTGAAGGCCGAGATGTCTGGTGGCACTCACTCATGGAAGTCGCTTCAGAATTCTGTCTACCCGCTGAAATGAATGCTGAAGATCCACTCTTTTTACTTTATACCTCAGGCTCTACTGGTAACCCTAAAGGTGTGCTGCATACTACCGGTGGTTATATGGTATATGCCTCAATGACACACGAATATGTGTTTGACTATAAAGCAGACGAAGTATATTGGTGTACCGCAGATGTAGGTTGGATCACAGGTCATTCATATATGGTCTATGGACCATTAGCGAATGCCGCGACGGTATTAATTCATGAAGGTGTACCTAATCATCCAACTCCGGCTCGATTAGGTGAAATGATTGACCGTCATAAAGTCAATATTCTATATACCGCGCCAACCCTAATTCGTGCACTAATGGCTGAGGGTAAAGAACAATTTAGCAGCTATAAAGGTGATTCATTACGCATTATGGGATCTGTGGGCGAACCCATCAATCCAGAAGCATGGCGTTGGTACCATGAGGTGATCGGTCATGAAAACTGCCCTATTGTCGACACTTGGTGGCAAACTGAAACGGGAGGTATTCTGATAAGTCCTCTACCAGGTGCTACAGACACCAAACCAGGTTCTGCAACTCGACCTTTCTTTGGTGTACAGCCTGCGCTAGTCGATAACATGGGTAATATTGTAGAAGGTACCGGTGAAGGTAACCTGGTTATCCTTGATTCGTGGCCAGGACAAATGCGCACCGTTTATGGTGACCACGATAGATTTGCCTTAACTTACTTTAAAACGTTCCGTGGCATGTATTTTACCGGTGATGGCGCGCGTCGTGATGAAGATGGCTACTATTGGATTACTGGTCGTGTTGATGATGTCATTAACGTATCTGGGCATCGCTTAGGTACTGCTGAAGTGGAAAGCGCGCTAGTGTCGCATGAGCTCGTTGCTGAAGCGGCTGTTGTGGGTTACCCGCATGACATTAAAGGCCAAGGTATTTACGCTTATGTCACCCTCACTCGTGGGATTGATCCAACGGAAGAGTTGCGCCAAGAATTACGTCAATGGGTACGCAAAGAAATTGGCGCCCTTGCGACACCGGATCTTATTCAGTGGGCAAGCGGTTTACCGAAAACGCGTTCTGGCAAAATTATGCGCCGATTCCTTCGAAAAATTGCCGCTAATGAAGTGACCAACTTAGGTGATTCTTCTACTCTTGCGGATCCTGCTGTAATTGATACGTTAATTGAGTCACGCCTAAACAAAACTGAGTAATATAAACTAACTTGTAATACCTTATCCACCCGAGAAATCCTGACCAATTTCTCTTTTCGCCCCTCACTGAGGGGCATTTTTTTAACTGAGATTAATGGACTGAACAGTTTTATTCGCTATGACTAATTGTTTAAGGTTTTAGGCTGTGGAGCATAAGAGGTCTCAATAGTTATGTCATATAAATGATCGTTTAATGTCACCTTGTAACTGGTTGATTGGCCCACTTTAAGACTGATTGTTTTATCTCCTAGTAAATCCGAAGCGTCATTAGATTCATCACGTAAACTGATCAACAAATTGACCTTATTATTGCTATTTTCTGTCGACACGATTGTCACACCATAATCACCTTCAACATTGAGTGACACAGTATCATTTAATCCCATGACAATTTTGGATGCCGACGTGGTTAAATCTTCAGAATGCTTCACGCTCTCTTCAATAGATAAACCTATGACTAAAGCGTCTTCAGCAACGGCGATGTGGCTAACCATAAACAGAGCGGCTAACAGTAAACGTTTCATAAAGTGTTTTTCCTGATGGCAATACATTATTATTTTTTTATAAGTATCATCTGACTGTGTAAATGAATTTACACCAACTTATATAAAAAAACAGCGCTTATCTCGCAAAAATACTATTAGCGTGTATTTATCACCTTTAGCCATGGTTTATTGATTTAGCTTTACCATAAATAAGCGCTCATTCATCACAATATGGTTTATCAATCCTTGCCTATGTTAAGCTTTATCCAAACCAGAATAATACTACCAATAAATTGAAAGACTCATCTGTTAAACCTGCAAAGATAACCCTACGTGATTACCAACAACAATCCGTAGATGCTGCTATTGCTCATTTTAAGCAAAGTCAACAATCAGCAGTATTGGTTCTTCCTACCGGTGCAGGCAAAAGTATCGTCATTGCCGAACTAGCTCGCATTGCTAATGGTAATGTACTGGTGCTAACTCACGTAAAGGAATTAGTCGCTCAAAATGCCGAAAAGGTAGGCTTACTGACACAAGAAGCAAATATCTATTCTGCCGGATTAAATCAAAAGAAAGCCAATGGTAAAACGGTAGTGGCCAGCGTTCAATCAGCGGCTCGTGCCCTCACAAAATTTACCCAACCCTTTTCATTAGTGATTATCGATGAATGTCATCGAGTGAGTAATGAGTCTACGAGCCAATATCAACAATTGCTTATTCATCTTAAAGCGCAAAATCCTAATATAAAATTACTTGGATTAACGGCAACGCCTTATCGTTTAGGTTTAGGCTGGATATACCGTGTGCATTACCATGGAAAAGTAGGCAATACTGACACCGCTGTTTTTGACAAGTGCATTTTTGAACTGCCAATGCGGCCATTAATTAATAAAGGTTATCTTACTAAACCGATTATTTTTGACGGACTGAGTGCCCAATATGATTTTGGTGATCTGGAGCCAAATGACAGCGGAGAGTACCCTCAAATGGCAATAGACTCCTTGCTTAATCATCAAGGCCGCGCAACCACAGCAATTATCAAACAGGTGAAGCAACTTGCAGCACTGCGCAAAGGTGTATTGATTTTTGCTGCAACCGTTAGACATGCTAATGAAGTGATGGCGCTTTTAGACAAAGATGCTGCGTTAATTACCGCTAAAACGCCCCATAACGCACGTGATGAGATCATTCAACGCTTTAAAGCCCAAGCTCTGAAGTACATAGTCAACGTAGCAGTGCTCACTACAGGCTTCGATGCGCCACATGTTGACCTTATAGCGATATTAAGACCAACAGCGTCAGTGAGCCTATTCCAACAAATGATTGGTCGAGGTTTACGCTTAGCACCGAATAAAACCGATTGTTTAATCATCGATTACGCCGCGAACGGTTATGACCTCTTTTATCCGGAAGTTGGCCAAGCAAAGCCCAATAGTAAATCAGTGCCTGTTCAAGTGCATTGTCCTGTATGCCAATTTGCAAACATCTTTTGGGGGATAGTGGATGGGGATGGCGATATAATTGAGCATTATGGAAGACGCTGCCAAGGATTAATCAGTGACAACCAGCAATGTGACTTTAGATTCAGGTCAAAATCATGTCCCGACTGTGGAGCTGAAAATGATATAGCGGCACGTATCTGTAACACCTGCCAATCAACCTTAATTGATCCTGATAAACGCTTAAAGCAAGTACTTAACGCTCAGCATCACCATTTATTCAAATGTGAGCAAATGCTATTACTCGAGCACGACAACAAGTTACTTATTCAATATATTGATATTGAGGGTAATGATTTTAAGCAAACGTTTAACTTTTCGACACCAGCACAACGCAAAGCGTTTTATGCGGTATTTGTACTAAGCCACACTCGCACGCCAGGTCTTAAGCATCCTCAATATAATAAAGTAGCAGATGTATTGGCGGATCAAAGCCGATTTAGAAAACCTGATTTATTATTACTAAAGAAAAACAAATATCGTTGGGATTTAGTTGATACATTTTTTGACTATCAAGGCAAATATAAAATCGATATGAGTTAAAACAAAATTAATTGTGTTCAAATACCATTTGAAAAATACATATGGTATAAATTGCCAAGATCATTAAACAGGAGTCACCATGTTTGTAGTTATTTTTGGCCGCCCAGGTTGCCCATATTGTGTTAGAGCCGTTGAGTTATCAGAAAAGTTAGCGGCGCAAAGTGCGGATTTCAAATTTAAATATATTGATATTCATGTCGAAGGTATCACCAAAGCAGACTTATCAAAAAGTGTCGGCAAAACGGTTGAAACTGTTCCACAGATCTTCATTGACGAACAACCAATTGGTGGTTGCACTGAATTTGAAGCCTATGTTCGCCAAAACAATCTACTTAAATAAGTATTAAAAGCTTCAAATAAAAAAAGGCAACCAATAAGGTTGCCTTTTTGTTATCAGTTTATAGGCTAAATAGCGTATTTAGCTGAGAATATAATACGATTCAAATCACCGTCGAAACCATCTTCGCGCTCATTCAAAGCATGCATATATTCAACCCCAAATGTGAGTGGCTTTGAAGGCGAGTATAGTAAGTTAACATAGCCAGAATAAGCTTCTTTATTAACAGCCCCGCCAGTAAGTGCAATATCATTGTCTGCAGTGAAACCTGAAACCGTCAAGCTAGAACGCCATTGTTCTGACCACCAATGACGGTATGCGACGAAACCACCATAGGATTTAATCGCTTGGATCTCACCATTGGAATCAAGCACACCAGCATTAGCATAGTTAAGCGCCATATAACGCCCTAACCCTTCCCCATAAGTTGCAGTAAATTTAATATCATCTTTACCTAAAGGTATAACACCGGCAAAGCTAACACCATAACCTAACTCAGAAGTATCGTACTGGGTTGCTCCAACAACTTGCTCTAAATCTAATTGTCTTACAATAGCAGCTACTGAAAATGCAGAACCACTAGCAGCACTGAAGTTATAACGTCCGACAAAATCCGGAACAACGCCGCTACCACTGGTGATTCGGCCTCCACCACCAAACGGTGTTACAGTCGTTTCAGGATTTTCAATTGAAAATTGCCAATTACCATTGGTATAACGTAGTTGTGATTGTCTAACGAAAGGTGTTCCTTCAGCGGCACCGACAAAATCTAGATTCTCCGGTAAGGCGCCTGGATTTTGAAACGTAGTCCAAGTCTGACCGACAGTCCAATTGTCATAACTGACAAATGCATGACGTATACGAGGAGAGTAACTGTTAGAGACTCGCTCGTTACCGTCAGTATGGGTCATAAAATCAAGTTCAATAAAACCTGTGAGTTTATGGCCATCAACATCAGTAACTGTTTTAAAGTTAAAACGTGATTCCCGCGCTTGAAAATCGACAACTTGCTGGCCGTTTCCAGATGTCCCATAAATAGTCCCTGGCACATAAAACTGACGTGACAACGAACCAGATTCTGGCGCCCCATTGCCATAATCACTAAACATTACATCGGCTTTAATGTAGCCACCAAAAGTCATATCGGTTGCAGCATGAGCTCCCCCACTCATCGCTAACAAAGCGCTTGCAACATAAAGACTTAGCTTTTGCTTTCTCATTATTCTCTCCCTATTGATATTGTTCTAATCTTCAGCAATATGAACCAATCAACAAACAGATAACATTAGCAATAGGTCTATAAGACAAAAGTAGACAAGTAAATACTTATAATTGAACTAATACTTAAGGTTAAATCATTTTTCTATATCAAATTAATGACTCTACATGACAGTAATTTAAAAGATTAATGACCTAAAATTGTAGGTCATTGCACAATAAATTTAATCAAAGTAAGTATTTAATAATCGTGAGCATCGAATAATTGTATGGTAGGCCCCCATCAGTGAATGGTTTGAAGCGATGAGCTAGAAAATATTTATGATCAAATTCAATGGCGATAATTTTTTGATTTAGAGTACGAGGGATTTGAGATATTTTAAAATAACTTGGGGAATAATGCTAAATTTGTGGTTCATCTAGAACTCGAATCTTCGGCTAATGGGTTGACAGCCAACTGTTGATATTTAAATGGCGAAAAATTCATTGGCAATTTTAGCCGTTGAATAATTGACTGTTCTTTGATGATCTGGGAGTTTAACTCGGAGAGGTCTAAAAAGTGGTGGGTCGTGAAGGATTCGAACCTTCGACCAATTGGTTAAAAGCCAACTGCTCTACCAACTGAGCTAACGACCCATCTTGGTTTTGCAAGAACATCTATTCTTACTGGGGAAAAAG
>NZ_JACJER010000007.1:18916-73257 GCF_014164185.1 Shewanella sp. SG44-6
CATTTAAATTGTTTAGCCACGATTTAAAAAGTGGTGGGTCGTGAAGGATTCGAACCTTCGACCAATTGGTTAAAAGCCAACTGCTCTACCAACTGAGCTAACGACCCATCTTGGTTTTGCAAGAACATCTATTCTTACTGGGGAAAAAGCCCACTGTCTCTGTTTCAAGACCAACTAAGCTAACGACCCATCTTGGTGTAACATTTAAATTGTTTAGCCACGATTTAAAAAGTGGTGGGTCGTGAAGGATTCGAACCTTCGACCAATTGGTTAAAAGCCAACTGCTCTACCAACTGAGCTAACGACCCATCTTGGTTTTGCAAGAATATCTATTCTTACTGGGAAAAAGCCAACTGTCTCTGTTTCAAGACCAACTAAGCTAACGACCCATCTTGGTAACTAAGAAACACTAACTTAGACAGTAACGATAGAATAAGTTATAGCTCTTAACACCCCCAGAAGGCTATGCCGTTCTGAGGGCGCCTATAATACCTTTTTCAATTTCTCATGCAAGCGCAAATTTATAATTTCTTGTTGTTTGCATGAAAAACAGACTAAGAGGCTGTTTTTTGTCTTGATTAGCCTTTCAATGCCGATAATTGCTGCTGTGCAAGGCGTGCAGATGCACTATCTGCATACTCTTTTAATACTTTATTATAAAGCGATCTGGCGCCGGCTGAATCATTTTCTTTTTCGGCAATCATGCCCAGTTTAACTAAACTATCAGCACGCTTATTTGAATCAGCAAACTTACTGACAACGGTACTAAAAGCTTGTTTCGCGTCATTGTATTCACTTTTATTATACAATAACTGGCCTAACCAATAGTTTGCATTAGCGGCATAATTAGATTCAGGGTATGTTGATATGAAGGTACGAAAAGCAGGAATTGCTTCATCGTATTTACGTTCTTTGAGGACTAAATTCACTGCAGCCTCATAGCTTCCGGTTTCATCCAACGTTGAACTGGCAGCCGCCACTGTTGTCGCGTCAGCTTGAGCTGGCACTGCTGGAGTTGATGACTTAGCAGTAAGATTAGCAATTTCTTCATACAGCTGTCGTTGACGCTGCAATATCTGATTCATTTGATAATTTTGTTGCTCAGTAATACCTCTTAACTCTAACACTTCATTTTGCAACGAGTCCATACGACGCTGCATATCAAACTCGCCTTGCTGCTTTGCTTTAATGATGCGTTCTAATCTTGACACTCTGTCATTATTAGAACCACCTGCAACATCTTCAACAGGGGCTGGAGCAGCAAAAGCTGAAGCCGTTGTGAAAAACATTGCCGCAACTAATATGGCTTGTTTCATTTTTATCTCCTAAAAAAAGGCCAACCGATAAAGGTTGGCCTTGTACTTCTTTTACTTAGTAAACTAACACACCACGACGGTTTTTAGCAAAACCAGTATCGTTACGAGAAAAATCCAATGGCTTTTCTTCGCCATAACTGACTATGCTCATTTGGCCAGCCTGAACGCCCATACCTTGTAAATACTTAGCAATCGCTTTAGCACGACGCTCACCTAGTGCAATGTTGTATTCAGGAGTACCACGTTCGTCAGCATGACCTTCAATCAATACACGAACATTTGGATGCTCAACTAAATAGTTACCATGAGCTTGAAGTATTTCAGCATTTTCGCTTTGAACTTCACTACGGTCAAAATCAAAATAAATGATATTTTGACGACGTAATTCCTGTTCTTTTAAACGTTGCTGCTCTGTTGGGCTTAACACAGGAGCGACACCACCTGTTTCAATACCACCAACACCATATTCACTACCTGTACCACTCATAGAACCGTTAGCGTCAGTTTCAGAGTCTGAAGTTGAGCTACAGGCACTCAGTGCCATAAGCGGAACTGCAACCAACATAGCTTTAAACAACTTATTCAGATCCATTTTAAATCCTTATCAATATCTATTTAGAGAAACGGAGACCATGCTGGTGATTTCACCTCGCCTTGGCCGACAGGCAATCTTGCTTTAAATCTGCCATCCATAGAAACAGCAGCTAATACTTGCTTACCTTGATGGGTTGTACCGTAGATAACCATAGTGCCATTAGGGGCAACACTTGGCGATTCATCAAGTTGAGTTGATGAAAGCACCTGCATAAAACGTGTTGCAAGATCCATTCTAGCAATATGGTACTTACCGTTAGTACGGTTTACAAAAATCATACTACGACCGTCTGGGGTAATTGAACCACCGAGGTTCCATTCTCCTTCAAAAGTCATGCGCGAGACTTTATTTGTATCTAAATTTACTCGATATAACTGTGGCTTGCCACCTCGTTCAGACGTAAACAAAATAGACTTACCATCTGGGAACCAAGAAGGTTCGGTATCAATTGCGTAATGGTCTGTGATACGTCGAGCAGCTTTAGTCGTTATATCAATTATATAAATATCTGGTTGACCGTCTTTTGACAAAGTGACAGCGAGTTTTTTACCGTCTGGTGAAAATGCTGGAGCACCATTTATGCCATCAAAACTACTCACTAAAGTGCGTGTTTGACTATAAATGTCTTGCACAAAAATTTCGGCTTTTCTATTTTCAAAACTCACATAAGCTAAACGACGACCATCAGGAGACCAAGTCGGTGACATCAATGGCTCAGGTGAGCGCAATAACATTTGTTCATTATAGCCATCATAGTCAGCAATCATTAGATGATAAGGTGCCTTTTGACCTTGTTTTACCACAACATATGCAATACGGGTTAAAAATGCACCACGAATTCCTGTCAGCTTTTCATAAACAATATCACTGATCCGGTGACCATATTGTCTAAATTGGTTTGCACTGATAACGGTTTCACGGCTTTCAAGCAATAACTCACTGTTATTCTGAGGTCCTTTGCCAGCTTGAAGCTGTGCTTTAACTAAATCAATGAGTTCAAAACTCACTAAATACTGATCGGCGCCATAGGGCTTAATCGAGCCAACAACAAGTGCTTCAGCTTCAACATTAGTCCAATTCTGAGCAGTAAAATCATTCACTGACGCAATAGATGACTGTGGTAATGCACGTACATCGAGAGTTTTAAAGGTACCGCTACGAGCCAAATCAGATACCACAACATCAGAAATAGACGCTGGAGCAGGACCTTGCCCTTGCCATACAAAAGGCACCACAGCGATAGGTCTTGCTGCATCAACCCCTTCTGTAATCACAATATCTAACGCTGCGCGAGCGGGTGTAGTTAACACTATCAATACCAGCGTTAGCCATTTAGCCAAATTTTTCATGCGACTCCTTTTAACTCAATTCCATCATTAAATACGATTAATATTAATTAAATTCCGGTGAAACGGTTAAATTAATTTCTTTTAATTGCTGATAAACAGCCGGTTCAGGTGACACAGGTAACCGCCCTGCTTTATTTATTGAGGCTTTCGCTGCTCGACAAACAACCTGATCACCGTCTAACGTTTGGCTTGTTGTTACAAAACCATCTGCAGCTAGACGAATAAATACCCGACAGCTTTTACCACGCATTGACTCATCAACCACTAGATTTCGTTGAATAGTGGCAATAATCATAGCCTTATATTTATCAACCTCTGACAACACCTGCCTATTGCGCGTTTTAGAAAGTGAGTCTTGCTCTGCAGCCATAGCTTCAGCCATTTCACGCTCTTGACGCGCTTTATTATCAGCTTCTGCTTTACGTTTACGCTCAGCATCTTCCTTCCGTTTACGTTCATCTTCAGCACGTTGACGTTCTTCTTGAGCTTTTTTCGCAGCAGCTTCTTCTTGCTTACGCTTTTCAGCTGCTTTCTTAGCAGCATCTTCTGCAGCTTTTTGTTCCTGTTCTTTCTGTTTGCGAACCACTTCAGCTTTATCTGCGCGCTCTTTTTCTAGTACCTGCTTTGCTTGAGCAGCTTTAGCGGCATCATTGGCCTTTTGAGTTTCCTGCTCTTTTTGTTTACGCTGGATCTCTAAGGTTTTAATTTTTTCCTGCTCGCGTTCACGCTCGCGACGGGCTTCTAATGCTTTACGTTCTAATTCTGCTTGACGAGCCTTTTCTTGCTGAGCCACATCTTGTTTTTGCTTCTTTAACTGCTCAACTCTATCATTCACTTTCTGTTGATCAATCACGATCGCTTTCAAAGCTGGCGCACTTGCAGCAGCCGTTTGCATTACCTTCGGCTTATCGTCAAAACTAATGCCTAAAGCCAAGATGATGATAAACCCAATGTGAATACCAGCAGAAATAGACATCGGTACAGTTAAATCTGATTTGCCAGCCACCTATTTCTCCTTTGGTGAATCGGTCATTAACCCTACTGCTGGTACACCAGCGCCTTGCAAGCTAATCATTAATTGAATAACACTTTCGTAAGGTATTGCACGATCGGCCTTTACGACTACAGGCCTTAACGGTTCAAGTAGGATTAACGCGCCAACTTCAGTTGATACCTGCTCTAAGTCCATTGCCTGAGAATTTGAGCTACTACCTGTATTCAAGAAATATTGCCCATCAGCGTCAATTGAAGCAACGATAGGAGGCTTACTGTCCGGTGGTAAAGATTCCGCATTACCTTGCGGTAATTCTACTTTGACCCCTTGGGATACAATAGGCGCTGTCACCATAAAAATAATCAACAACACCAACATAACGTCGATGTAAGGCACAACGTTGATTTCTGCAACTGGGCGACGACGTTTACGCTGATACATTAAACAGCTTCCTTCTCGCTATATGCTTGACGTTGCAATATGTTGGAGAATTCTTCCATAAAGTTAGCATAAGTCATTTCAATTTTATCAACTTGCGTTGTAAAACGGTTATAACCAATAACAGCAGGGATAGCGGCAAACAGACCCATTGCCGTGGCAATCAATGCCTCTGCAATACCTGGAGCAACCATTGCAAGGGTTGCGTTTTCTACCGCACCTAGCGCAATAAAGGAATTCATAATCCCCCAAACAGTTCCGAACAAACCAATGTATGGGCTCGTTGAACCAATGGTTGCCAATAACGGTAAATGGTTTTCAAGTTTTTCCATTTCACGTGACAAACTCACTCGCATTGCTCGAGAGGTGCCATCCATAACCGCTTCAGGTGCTTTACTGTTTACTTTACTCAAACGGGTATATTCTTTAAAACCAGCAACAAACATCGATTCTAAGCCAGAAATCGCACTTCCTCTGGCTATCAGTTCTTTATAAAGTCGATTTAAGTCCACTCCAGACCAGAAAGTATCTTCAAAACGTAATGACTTGACTCTTGCTGAGCTTAATAATTTGTTGCGTTGAAGGATCACAGCCCATGAGGCAATCGATAATGCCAACAAGGTCAGCATAACTAACTTTACCAACACACTGGCTTCTAAAAACAAACCAATAAATGAAATTTCAGCGTGCACTGTCAAACTCCTGAACAATATTTAGGGGAATAGCGCGGGGACGCATACGTGATAAAGATATACACGCGACAACCACTGTCGCTTCACAATAGCAATCACCCTGATGATCAACTAGGCGCTGGTGAAACACCAACGACACTTTTTTTAATTCTATAACCTTGGATTCAACGACTAAATCCTGTTCAAACTTCGCTGCTTTACAAAAATCTAATGCAGCATGTTTAACGACAAAAGCAATGTCTTCTGTCAACAGTTCCGCTTGACTAACACCCATCGCTTTTAACCATTGAGTACGAGCTCGTTCGAAAAATTTTAGGTAATTCGAATGGTACACAACACCGCCAGCATCGGTATCTTCGTAATAGACAGAAATGGGCCAAACAAACATAATTTGAACATCAATTTTTAGGTTGTAAAAGTTGGCTTACTATACCGAGTACCAACACGCTTGTGAATAATGTACCAAGGTAAAAACAGACTTTATTTTGCTCAAAATGAACTGAAACACTCGAAAAACCTCAGGAACAGCAAGAGATGAAGCTTTATTAATGTATTCCACCTAATAATTAACAAGCGGTTAACTAAAGTATGCCATCAAGATAGTATATTACTTGGCGCTGACAGCCGACAATTAGCCCTTGCGAAAGTAAAAAATGTAACCACAAATGAATATAAA
Source organism: Shewanella sp. SG44-6 (assembly GCF_014164185.1). Classification (NCBI taxonomy): domain Bacteria; kingdom Pseudomonadati; phylum Pseudomonadota; class Gammaproteobacteria; order Alteromonadales; family Shewanellaceae; genus Shewanella; species Shewanella sp. SG44-6. The sequence goes on from NZ_JACJER010000007.1 coordinate 24,977, forward strand.
ATAATCGCTGCAGTCCCATTATCGCACGTCAACATAAACGTAAACGTTAATAAAAGTTAAGCTAAAAATACACTCCACTTAAATATGGTTTTGAGCGAGGTAAAGTGCGGCTTATTTATCACACTATTCGGGGACAGGATCAAAAGAAACTGACCTGAAGTATTTTTCATCGCAGTAACTGAAGTCTATTAATGCTATCAATAACGATTAAGAGCAATATTAATCACATTGTGGAACATTATTAGGCTTTATGATTTACGCAAATATGTTCTATTTGTTAAATAAAATCATTACACAATTATCTAATCCGAATACTTATGCAAAAAATGTAAATAACAACTTAGAAAACCGCTACATAAGCCGATTAGGGCAGATATAAAAATATAAGACCCTTAAAAAGGATTAGTTTTACTAATCGTAAAGAGTAATTTTTCTAGTTTGTCAGTTTAGTGTATTAATTCTATTATGATCTCGTTTTCAAGACTTGTGATTCAGATATTGAAAATCAAGAACTCCAAACTGATGTAACCCAATACCTCAGTTTTCTCTAGTTCTTATGTTTGACTTCCTTCCTTAGATTTGTTGATTGCAAATTATTTAGCCCACTTGGATTAAGTGGGTTTTTTTTGTCTTTTTTTTGCCGCAGCAATCAACATTAATCTCATATGAGTATACATCTTGGTATTCAACCTTCAGCATCGAACCCGTTAATAAAAAGTTAGTAAGCTTTTTACACTTCAGCATTCAATCAAAAGGTATTTATTTTAGCTCAAGGCCAAAGAGATAGTGATAAATAAACAACTGAGTTTAACTGCGCTAAGTAGCGCAGCTAAAAAATAAATGAGAGGAATTAGATAGGCTTGGTTATTTTAATTACAACTCGGCGATTTAGCTTACGTTCTTCGGCAAGATCATTGCCTGCAACATGGCGTTTTTCACCATGACCGGATGTATGAATACGATCTTTAGGGATACCGCTAGCAATTAAAATATCTTTCACTGAGGCAGCTCGTTTATCTGACACCCTCTGATTAATAGAGCGTCCACCGTAACTGTCTGTGTATGCATCAACTAAAATCAGCTCAACGTCTGGATCAAAAGACAAGTAACGCTGTATTTTTTGTAACTGCTGGGTAGAAAAACGCGTCAGCTCTACCCCACCTTCTTGATAATTTAATACTGTAAAAGCGATATCATCAAAACTATAAGGCAGTAAATTAGCTAAACAAGCGCGAAACTCACGATATTTTCCACCGAAATTAGCTGAAGAGATGCCCACTGCAATTTTAGTATCGTTATTGTACCAATCAGCATAATAAAACGTCGGCTCCATCCCCTGACTCAACTCATTTAACATTGACCAGGCGGCTTTTTTAGGCACTTCACCATTAAACTGCTTACTGTAAGTTAACTCAGTAATTTCTTTAGCATTATGCCCTGGACGCCAGCTAGGAGCTCGGCTAATTAACGTTGCTTTAGTCACAGCATCAGGCTTGAGCCACATATCTAAGGTGAAACTTAAATTTAAACTTTTACCGGCTCTACTGGTAAATATTGCACGGCCATAATCAGGAATATCATGCTCCAAGCGACACTCTATTGGATTATTCTCGCCAACACGCCATGCTGAGTTTTCAAGTGATGCAACGTAGTGCCTCAAATCAGCATGGGCTGTTGAGCAAAGACACAAACTTGTGAGAACGATCAGTTTTCGCCACATAAAAACACCCTTTATACCTAGTTACATTCTTACTATCGGCCCCAAAGTCTGTTCCTTTAGAAAACAATCATGGTTAATCGATGATAAAAACCACAATCAAACATGACACTGCGCTTGAGTTTGCGCATAATACTCGGCCTACATCATTTGCACCGATAAATGATAGCTATTGAGGATAAAGACTGTAATGACTGATATTTGCGACGCTAACAAGTTTAAACACCGCTTTCGTGGCTATTTCCCTGTGGTTATCGATGTCGAAACAGCAGGGTTTAATGCCAATACCGATGCGTTGCTTGAAATTGCAGTCAGCTTATTAAAAATGAATAGCGATGGGATTATTGAACTTGATAAAACGCTTCACTTTCATATTGAACCTTTTGAAGGGGCAAACTTAGAACCTGCAGCACTGGCGTTTAATGGTATTGACCCCACCAACCCACTTCGTGGAGCCGTTGACGAAAAAGTCGCTTTTTTAGAAATATTCAAAGAAGTCAAAAAGGCTCAAAAAGCAGCAGATTGCCATCGCAGTATTATTGTTGCTCATAACGCCGCTTTTGATTTAGGTTTTGTTAACCAAGCGATTGAACGAAACGGCTTAAAGCGTTCTCCATTTCATCCTTTTGCAAGTTTTGATACTGCAACACTAGCAGGTCTTGCGATTGGCCATACAGTGTTAGCTAAAGCATGTAAAATGGCTGGAATAGCTTTCGATAATAACGAGGCACATTCAGCTTTATACGATACTGAACGCACGGCCGAATTATTTTGCCTAATCGTTAACCGTTGGAAGGCGCTCGGCGGTTGGCCGTTAGTGGACCAAGATGATAGCAAGGATCTTGCAAACGAATAGTTAAGCTCAGTATTTTTATCACTTTTCGCCGGCTATTAATGGCCAACTATTTATTTACATCGACAAATTCAGTACTAAATCATGATTTTGATCCAATAAAAAAGCTGCCGAAGCAGCTTTTTTATTGTCTCTAATACGCCAAATTATAGCTTATCAGAGTTGTCTTTTAAGTATGCCGCTACACCTTCAGTGCTTGCAGTCATACCTTTTTCGCCTTTTGACCAGCCCGCTGGACAAACTTCGCCGTGCTCTTCATGGAACTGAAGTGCGTCAATCATTCGGATCATTTCATCAACGTTACGACCTAGTGGTAAATCGTTAACCACTTGATGACGAACCTGGCCTTCTTTATCTACTAAGAATGAACCACGGAAAGCCACACCCGCTTCAGGATGTTCAACATCGTATGCTTTACAAATTTCGTGCTTAACGTCAGCAACTAGAGTGTATTTAACTTGGCCAATACCACCCTTGTCTACTGGAGTGTTACGCCATGCGTTATGAGTGAACTGTGAGTCAATAGAAACACCAATCACTTCAACACCACGCTTAGTGAACTCTTCCATGCGGTGATCAAAAGCAATTAGCTCAGATGGACACACAAAAGTGAAATCAAGTGGGTAGAAGAAAATAACCGCAGGCTTACCTTTAATTGCGGTAGTGAGGTTAAATGTGTCAACAATCTCACCAGAACCAAGAACGGCTGCTGCTGTAAAATCTGGGGCTGGACGGCCTACTAATACGCTCATTATCTATCTCCATTTAATGGCTTAAACACTCGACAACGTTATAAGGTTCTTACTAAATAGTGATCTAGCAAACAATTAACTATAACGTTGGGACATATATCAGTTGTATACCATACATCTAATTCAACGGACTTATAAGTTATTTCAGATGAAAATTGGTTTACCTGCTGAAAAATAAAACATCATGACGCTTTGAATAATATCTTTCCAATATGACAAGATGATTTGTTGAGAAGATTTCACTGATGCCTTACTTGCAGCAACTGATGAACGTTAGTCAATATTGCTAAAAAATCAGCATAAACAATCAAAAAAGCGATATACGCTGGACAAATAGACTATTGGCAGTCAAGAATAGCCGCCTCACTTACTTTTAAGAAAAATGATTATGAATGCGGTTGTCATCGCGGTTTGCTTAATGTTGTTTTTAAGCTTTATTCGAATTAACGTTGTGGTGTCATTGACCATTAGTGCTGTTGTCGCAGGTATCGTTGGTGGATTAGATATTCATCAAACAATAGCAGCATTTAATGACGGCTTAGGCGGCGGTGCTCAAATCGCATTAAGTTATGCATTACTCGGTGCCTTCGCCGCAGCATTATCGCATTCAGGTTTAACAACGTTAATTTCTCATTCAATTATAAAAAAACTGGGTAAAGAACCTAATAGTGGTAATACCCAAGTTGTACGGTGGTTGTTATTGATCACGATACTGTTAATGGCAATATCATCGCAAAATATTTTGCCTATTCATATCGCCTTTATTCCTATCCTTATTCCGCCACTATTGCATGTGATTTCTAAGCTCCATATCGACCGACGTCTTATTGCCTGTATTCTGACATTCGGTTTGGTCACCACTTATATGATATTACCTATCGGTTTTGGTGGCATTTTCCTCAATGACATCCTGTTAGCAAATTTAAACACTAATGGCTTAAATGCAGTAGCCGAACAAATACCTAAGGCAATGTTACTACCAGCAATAGGTATGGTTGTTGGTCTGCTTACGGCGATATTTATTAGTTATCGCAAACCTAGAGAATACATGATTGAACAACCTGTGATCAGTGACAGTATTTCAACCACCATTAGCCGAAAAAGTTTGTTGGTCTCACTCTCTGCCATTTTGGCGACGCTAATTGTTCAATTACAAACTGACTCGATGATATTTGGCGCATTAAGTGGATTTATCATTTTTCGGTTTTCAGGAATAATCAAGCACGAAGTCAGCAAAGACTTGTTTAATCAGGGCGTGCACATGATGGCTAATATTGGCTTTATTATGATTGCAGCGGCAGGCTTTGCAGCAGTAGTTAAGTCAACTGGTGAAGTTAGCACACTGGTAACCTCTTTAGGTGACATCATTGGTGACAACAAGGCATTAGCTGCGCTATTGATGCTGATTGTTGGACTGTTAATTACAATGGGAATTGGCTCTTCATTCTCAACGATTCCTATTATCGCCACCATTTATGTGCCATTAGCTCTCAGTTTTGGTTTCTCGATTGCGGCAACCATTGCACTCGTCGGCACAGCCGCCGCACTTGGTGACGCAGGATCGCCAGCATCGGACTCCACTCTGGGCCCCACTGCTGGTCTCAATGCCGATGGGCAACATGACCATATTCGAGACAGCGTTATCCCAACGTTTATTCACTATAATATCCCATTACTGATATTTGGCTGGATTGCAGCGATGGTATTGTAAAATAGGCTAAATACTGACGAGCTGTCTTGATATAATAAAAAACGGGAGCCTAACAAAGGCTCCCGTTTTTTATTGTCTGGTATTAAAGCATCAAGCCATCTAACAATGGTCTTTAACATTGAGCATAAAAATCACTCAGTTAATATTACTTAGTACCGAATATCTTGTCACCAGCATCACCTAAACCAGGCAAAATATAACCTTGCTCGTTTAAACAATCATCAATTGCTGCGGTATAAAGTTCAATATCAGGATGCGCAAGTTCAAGCGCTTTGATACCTTCTGGCGCGGCAACCAAAACCAGTGCTTTGATCGAAGTACAGCCACGTTTTTTCAGTAAATCGATAGTCGCAATCATCGAACCACCGGTGGCTAACATAGGGTCAACCACTAATGCGATACGCTCTTCGACATTACTGACTATTTTTTCAAAGTAAGGCACAGGCTGTAATGTTTCTTCATCACGATAAATACCGACAACAGAAATACGAGCACTAGGTAAGTGCTCAAGCACACCATCCATCATTCCTAAACCCGCACGTAAAATAGGCACGACAGTGACTTTCTTACCTTTAAGTTGATCAATAGTAACAGGGCCATTCCACCCCTCTATGGTAACCGTTTCAGTTTCAAAATCAGCTGTTGCTTCATAGGTTAATAAACTGCCAACTTCAGTGGCAAGTTCGCGAAATCGTTTGGTGCTGATATCTGCTTCACGCATCAAACCGACTTTATGACGAACCAGAGGATGCTTTACTTCAACGACTTTCATTTATTTCTCCTAGATTTCTGACTATTTCAGGCAAATTTGATAAATGTTAGACGATTTATCCTCTCTATAAAACATAAAGTTTCAAAATTGCTGTAAATCGTGAGCTAAACCAATAAAAAATAGGCAAATCATCGTTTTCTTTATAGGATAAAGTAAAAACATGGCTTCCGACTCGCACGACAAACTGGTAGAATATCGGCGCATAAAATTCCATAAAACGATGTACCCTAGAGGATCCTCCGTGACCACTCCAACCCCCCTAAGTTACAAAGACGCCGGCGTTGATATCGATGCAGGTAATGCGTTAGTAAACAACATTAAATCTGCGGTAAAACGCACTCGCCGTCCAGAGGTTATGGGCAATTTAGGTGGTTTTGGCGCATTATGCGAATTACCAACTAAATATAAACACCCTGTACTGGTTTCCGGCACAGATGGTGTTGGCACTAAATTAAGATTAGCTATTGATTACAAAAAGCATGACACCGTGGGTGTTGATTTAGTTGCAATGTGTGTCAACGATCTGATTGTTTCTGGTGCTGAACCACTTTTCTTCCTCGATTATTATGCAACAGGTAAGCTTGACGTTGAAACAGCTACCTCTGTTGTTACAGGTATCGCTGAAGGTTGTTTCCAATCTGGTTGTGCTTTAATTGGTGGCGAAACTGCTGAAATGCCAGGCATGTATGAAGGCGAAGATTACGATCTAGCTGGATTTTGTGTTGGTGTTGTTGAAAAAGCAGACATCATTGATGGTACCAAAGTCAAAGCGGGTGACTCACTTATCGCTCTAGGTTCTAGTGGTCCTCATTCAAATGGTTACTCGTTAATCCGCAAAGTATTAGAAGTGAGTAAAGCAGACCCGCAGCAAGATCTTGCTGGTAAGCCATTAATAGACCATTTACTTGAACCAACAAGAATTTATGTTAAGCCTTTATTGAAGCTGATTGAACAATCAGACATTCATGCAATGGCACACATTACCGGTGGTGGATTCTGGGAAAATATCCCACGCGTGCTGCCTGATGATTGCAAAGCTGTCGTCAAAGGTGACTCTTGGCAGTGGCCAGTGGTGTTTGATTGGCTAATGACAAACGGCAATATTGCACAACACGAAATGTTCCTAACATTTAACTGTGGTGTCGGTATGGTGATTGCACTACCAGCAGATAAAGTCGATGCCGCATTAGCATTATTAACCGCCGAAGGCGAAAATGCTTGGTTAATAGGTGAAATTGCTTCTCGTCAAGGTGACGAAGAGCAAGTGGAGATCATCTAATGAGCCAAAGCTGTCGTGTTGTGGTACTGATTTCCGGTAATGGCAGTAATCTTCAAGCTATCATTGATGGTTGTGATGATAATTTAAAAGCTAACATTGTTGGAGTGATCAGTAACAAGCCGGATGCTTATGGATTAATACGCGCCCATCAAAGCGAAATTGATACCAGTTGTGTTATTCCTTATGCCAATGAAATACGCAGTGAATATGATGCGCGTTTATTAAAGGCAATAGAAAAGTATCAGCCTGACCTGATCGTTCTAGCCGGATTTATGCGTATTTTAACTGATGATTTTGTTAGCCATTTCCTTGGAAAGATGATTAACATCCATCCATCGTTATTGCCTAAATATCCAGGATTACACACGCATCAGCGTGCCATTGATGCTGGCGATACCGAACACGGCGCCAGTGTACATTTTGTGATACCAGAACTCGATGCTGGACCTGCTATATTGCAAGCTAAAGTGCCGATTTACCCTGAAGATGATGCTGAAACATTAGCAGAGCGTGTTCACGAACAAGAACATGCTATTTATCCACTGGTGGTAAAATGGTTCAGTCTGGGTCGTTTGACTATGACTGATGGTAAAGCTTATTTAGATGGCCTATTAATCGGTGAATCTGGGTATGCGCCGGACTAATCTGTCACTCAGCTTTTAACATGCTGCTCATAAAAAAACCTCGCTGACATGCGAGGTTTTTTATGTAACAAACAAAAATGAGATTAAGTACTAACGTACTGGTAGGTCAATATTAGAAAACATTTCATCAATCAATTGTTGGTCACGAAGGGCCACGGCTTTTTCAACAACATCTCGGGTTAAATGCGGTGCAAAATGACGCATAAAATCATACATATAGCTACGTAAAAAGCTACCACGTCTAAAGCCGATTTTGGTTGTACTATGGGCAAACAGATGACTTGCATCAATTGCCACTAAATCTTTATCAACCGCTGGATCAATTGCCATTGAAGCAATCACCCCTACACCAAGCCCCAAACGAACATAAGTCTTAAGGACGTCGGCACTGGTTGCACTAAACACCACGCGCGGATCAAGATCTGCACGCTTAAACGACTTTTCAATTTCAGATGCTTTATCAAAACCAAACACATAAGTGACCAATGGAAACGTCGCTAAGTCTTCGATACTGATTTTTGCCGATTGGGAAGCTAGCGGGTGATCCCGTGTGACGACAATTGAACGATTCCAATGGTAACAAGGCAACATAATGAGATCGGTATATAAATGCATCGCTTCTGTCGCGATGGCAAAGTCCGCATCGCCTCTGACTGCTTGCTCACTAATTTGCGAAGGCGTGCCCTGATGCATATGTAAATTAACTTTTGGATATCGTTTAATGAACTCACGAATTATTTGTGGCAGAGCATAGCGAGCTTGTGTATCTGTCGTAGCAATATTCAACTCCCCCTGATTGGGCTTGATATATTCTTCAGACACCTTCTTAATACTATCGACCTTGCCAAGTATATCATTTGCAATATCAATAACTTGCTGACCTGCAGGGGTCACGTGAGTCAAGTGTTTACCACTTCGACCAAATATTTGAATGCCTAATTCATCTTCTAGCATTCTAACTTGCTTACTAATACCGGGTTGTGAAGTATAGAGATTCTCAGCCGTTGATGACACATTTAGGTTGTGTTTAACAACCTCTGCAATATATCTAAGTTGTTGCAGCTTCATGGTTTTATCCTTGATTTAACCGGCACTCATCAGCAAATATGCAAATAAGAAAAAATCGGTCGTTGTTTTACATAGCAAGAACAATTGTTCAACTATAATAAAACGTTATATGACACTTGAAATGTAATATAAATAGGAATAACGAGCAAGTAAAAATAGCGGTTATTGAATCGACTTAGCTTTTTTATAAACATCTTGGTTAGTCTGTTTAATGATTTATCAACAAAACGACTTATTATTCAACGACAGCCACGATAACATACGCTAAGATATAGAATCTTTTTGATGAAATTTTATTAGCACAGCTTATTCCAACATCAAATTTACTTCTAGCCATCGTTGTTTGGCTATACTTACCATGTGATATGAAAGATAAAATGGAACCTTTATGTCCTTAATTTTGGTATTAATTCTTATTGGTGCACTGCTACTGCTGATTATTGGCTTTAGTATTGTCCAACAACAAAAAGAGCGGGCAGAAGTCGAGCGTCGCATAGAAATTGCTCGTCAGCGCGCCATCATAGATGAAACCGATGCCGTCTTATCTAACACAGGTATGACACCATCTTCTAGCCATATAATGTTAATCCTTTATCGCCGCATTCAAGATGCTTTAGAACAGTCATTATTACATGCATCAGGGCAATTAAAATCTGATTACGAACGTCGCTTAAACGACATAAAAGCACAAGTATCTAGTGTATCTAGCTCAGCAAGCCAAGTCCCTGCGATTGAGGGCTTCCGCTTACCTGATAATGACAGACAAGTTTTAGAGTTAGTCAAAACACTCAAAAAACTTAAAGCGATTTTACGAGCTGAACATAACAAGGGAAAAGTTGATCCGTCTATTTTTAGTCAAGAAGAAATGCGTATTGATAACCTTCAATTAAGAATTAATGTTGAATCTATGATTACTCGAGCACGTGCCGCTTGCTTTATGAAACAGTACGGTTCAAGTAAACAGATGGTCACTAAAGCTTTAAACACTTTGCACACGATAAAGGGACAAACGCCGAATGATCCTTTTATTGCTCGTAAAGTCGATGAAGCCAAGCAACTACTCGATGAAATAATGGGTGCTCAAAAGCATAGTGAACCAAGTGCACCAAAACAGAAAAAAGAAGGTGATGATCTTGATATGCTATTTCAACCGAAAAAGAAATGGTGATGGTCTTGCTTTAATTTTGCTATAAAAAAAGCCCCGTTATGAGGCTTTTTTTATAGGCGAAATTGATTTTAAGTAAAGTCGTCGTTACTTTTTAACCACACACAAAAAATCACTTAATACAAAGGCTTAGTGATATAAACAACATTCGTCAACAAAGTTGTCCACAGATTCTGTGGATAACATTTTAATCCGTTATTATTACTGGATTAATAAGTAATAATTCATCTGTACGCTGATACGGCATAGCTGGGTGTATATAACTCGCGTAAAGTTACTATATTGATTTATGACATGTCATATAGAGCGCGTCAAGCCATTAAGATCAAAAGTACTCTCTTATGCTGTCAATTGAACAAATAATAGTTTATCCACTCATTTATTATCTGCTTCTATATTTCCAATATACAAAATCTCACCTATTCGTCCCGGTAAGCAATGGTTAACATGATGGCGATCTATAAAAGGATGATTTATGTCCTCCTATCCTTGTAAGCCATGACATAAATCGAGATACTGGTTAAAATTATAAAAACAACTGTATTAGAATATGATGTTAAATATGAATTTGATAAGAATTTTACCTTTTTTCCTGCTACTCATTCTCAGTGCCTGTGGTCAATCAGATGAGTTTGGCGAAGCCCAACTCACGCCAGAACAAGTATCCTTGGGCTTCTTCGAAGCAATTTACGTCGATCGTGATGTAGATAAAGCAAAAAAGTTTGTCTCTACTGATATCCAAGAGATCATGGATCACTACCATATTGCATCTGCGGTACAACGACATGTCTTAGGCTTATCCATGAAGCAAGTAACTATGTCTATCGATGAGATTGATATCGATTTCTTCCGTAAATTCACCGATGACGTAACAGTAGTGGTTAAAATGCAAGGATTGAAAGGTGGCAGAGATTGGATTGACGATCGAACTATTCGTCTGCATAAAATAGGTAATACTTGGGTTATTGTTGAAATATTAACTGAAAAAGGTCGTATTGAAGGTTGATATTGAATAGGCTTAAGTATTGTCTTCGCTTCATTGCACTATTGGATAGAATAGCTATTAAATTGTCATTCAATAACTGCTTAGCCATATTAAAGTAGTGTAATCAGTAATAAAAAAGCAGCCTAGGCTGCTATTTTTGTTTTTAGTGTCGGAGTTTTTTAATGTAGTGAACCAAGTGTCAGTACATCAATATGCTCGTTCAATCGTCTTACTCTTCGTCAGAAGGTAAAGACTCTAACACGTCATCTTTCACTTGATAGTAAGCATTTTCGTATTCATGAACTTCCATAATAACTCCAATCTTTTAGGTCGTTTTGTAGGTGTAGGCCTGTCTTTTTATTTACAGCAACAAGATGTTAAATCTTTAATATAGACAACATCTTGTTAATGCTGAGGGGATGACATTTGCCTTACAGAGAGAAGACTGACAATCACATTCTTCATGCTGTGGAGTATAACAATAGTCAGATCACAATCAAACCAAAATTACGAAAAACTTTCAGTTTTGTAGGTTTTTTATTGATATAACCTATAAAAACCCCATTTTCAGCAAAAATAAATGAAACACTTTCAGTTTTACATAAAAAAGCCGATGCATGGCATCGGCGATAATATTATTCTCAACAATTATATTTGGCTAATATGGTTCAATACTCGCTTTTCTGAAATAGGATAAGCAGTGCCTAGCACTTGGGCAAAACATGATACTCGATACTCCTCAATCATCCAGCGAGCTTCAATCAATGCTTCAGGTATTGCTTGTGAACGCGGCACTTTAGCTAATTGCGCCGTTAACGCCTCTTGTACTTTAGCAATGCTATGCATGTGTAATCGATCGCGTGTTGGGTCAACAGGTAGCTTATCGAGTCTATTTTCAATGGCTCTGAGATAACGGCTCACATCGGTTAAGCGTTGCCAACCACAATCCTCAACAAAGCCTTTATAAACCAGACTATCAAGCTGAGTTTGAATATCACTCATCGCAAAGGCAATATCCAGGCTAATTTTACCTTTTAAACGCTTCTTAACACGTTGATAAATAGTTAATATTTGCTCAACATTTAATGCTATTTGCTCAGCAGTTGGGTTAAGCTCTTGGCGAACCCAATCTTTTGCTTGCTCGAACTGCTGTTCATTGCGAATATCGAGTTGCTTTTTATCCAATAACTGCTGCACCGCGGCATTAATAATATCTTCAATTAATATCTGCACTTGGCCGAAGGGATTAAAGTACATTGCAAGCTTAGCTTTATTAGGTAATGCTTGCTGTAAGTGCTTCACTGGCGAAGGGATATTAATCAATAACAACCGACGCAGGCCTACTCGATGATGGCGCTTAGCTTCGTGTTCATCATCAAATAGCTTGATCGCCACATCCGTTTTATTGTCTATTAAGGCAGGATACGCTTTTACTTCGTAATTGCCTTTACGCTGCTGATATTGAACCGGTAAATCACCAAACGACCAGCTAGTTAAAGCTTGTTGTTCAATGCCTTTATCAGCCACTTTACGAATAGCTTTGGCAACTACCCCTTGTAACTGACCTTTTAACACTTCTAAATCACGGCCTTGGGCGACTAAACGACTTTGATCATCTTCAATCTTAAAGTTCATCTTAAGATGTTCTGTTAGTTGCGTTAAATCAAAATCATCAGCCGATATGCGTACACCACTCATGCGCAGTAACTGTTTACACATAGAATCGAGCATCGATAACTCAAACGGTTTCATCGCTTGATAACATGCTCGGGCATAGTCTGGAGCTGGCACAAAATTACGGCGTAAATTTTTCGGCAGTGACTTGATCAACGCAATGAGTTTCTCTTGTCGTAATCCCGGTACAAGCCAATCAAAATCACTGTCGTCAATTTGGTTGATCAGTGCAACAGGAATATGTACAGAGACTCCGTCATCAGCGCTAGTAGGTTCAAAATGATAGCTCACAGTTAAGGCTAAATTCCCTTTGTGCCATATATCAGGGAAATCAAGCGCCGATATATGCTCGGCACTTCGCTGCATTAACAAGGCTTGGCTGTAATCAAGCAAATCAGGGGTTTGTTGGCGAGCTTTTTTCCACCACGCAAAAAACAACGGCCCGTTAAAAATACCTGCAGGGATCAAGGGTTCATAAAAATCCACCAGCACTTGCTCATCGACTAAAATATCTCGACGACGAGACTTATGCTCTAGTGTTTCAATGTCATTGAGTAGCTGCTGGTTATTTACAAAAAAAGCTTCTTTAGTCTGTAACTGCCCTTCTGCTAAGGCGCTACGAATAAAAATCTCTCGAGCTTCAATAGGCTCAATAGGCCCATATTGCACTCGACGGCGATTAACGATAGTTAAGCCATAAAGCACTTGGTTCTCAAGTGCGATAACACTTGCTGCTTTGGCTTCAAAATGCGGTTCAAGATAATTCTTTTTCACTAAATGGCTCGCAAGCGATTCCAACCATTCAGGATCAATTTTTGCGCAACAACGGGCAAACAATCGTGACGTTTCAGTCAACTCTGCGGCCATAATCCACTTAGGACCTTTTTTGGCTAAAGGCGACCCCGGAAACACAAAGAACTTACGGTTACGTGCCCCTAGATACTCGTTGTTCTCGCCTTTAAAACCAACATGACTTAACAAGCCTGATAATAATGCTCGATGTAACTGTTCATAACTGGCTGCACTGTCATTAATACGCCATTTCAATTCATGAACAGCTTGTTTCACTTGAGTATATAAGTCTTGCCATTCACGCACGCGTAAATACGCGAGATATTCATCGCGACATTGTTTTCTAAACTGACTGGCTGACAACTCATGTTTTTGATCTTTAACGTGGTCCCATAACTTAACCCAACTGGCAAAATCAGAGTCTTTATCGGCATAGCGACGATGACATTCATCAGCGGCTTGTTTTTTATCCACAGGACGTTCACGCGGATCTTGGATAGATAAACCAGAGGTAATCACTAATGCTTCATGCAAACAGCCTAATTTGTTCGCTTCAATAACCATTCGAGCTAAACGAGGATCAAGTGGAATTTTAGCTAAATCTTTGCCCAATGGGGTTAACACTAAATCATTACCTGATTTCTTCACTGCTTGTAACTCTTCAAGCAATAAAAAACCATCACGAATGTGTTTTTGATCCGGTGGCTGAATAAATGGAAATCCGCCAATGTCACCCAAACCAATCGCCAACATGTGTAAAATCACCGAGGCAAGATTAGTACGCAAAATTTCAGGATCGGTAAATTCCGGGCGCTGAATAAAATCCATTTCATCGTAAAGTCGAATACAAATACCAGGGCCTACACGACCGCAACGTCCTTGACGTTGATTGGCACTGGCTTGGGAAATAGGTTCTATCGGCAAACGTTGTACTTTAGTCCGGTAACTATATCGGCTTATGCGAGCGGTTCCGGGATCGATAACATAACGGATCCCTGGAACAGTTAATGAGGTTTCAGCAACGTTAGTGGCCAGTACAATGCGCCTACCAATGTGACTTTTAAACACTTTAGATTGCTCACCGTAAGAAAGGCGCGCATATAGTGGTAACACTTCAGTATCGCGATATTGCTGTTTATTGAGTAAATCAGCTGTATCACGGATCTCGCGCTCACCATTCATAAAAATTAAAATGTCGCCGGGCCCTGCCGCCATGAGCTCTTCAACAGCAGCAAAAATACCATCGCTGACATCTAAATCTTCATCGCTATCGCGAACTAGAGGACGGTAACGCGTTTCAACGTCAAAGGTACGCCCTGATACTTCAATAACTGGCGCGTTATTGAAATGTTTTGAGAAACGGTCTACATCGATGGTTGCGGAAGTAATAATGACTTTTAAATCAGGACGTTTTTTTAATACTTGCTTTAGGTACCCTAAAATAAAATCAATGTTTAAACTGCGTTCATGCGCTTCATCGATAATAATAGCATCGTACTGGTTTAAAAATCGATCAGAAGTGAGTTCCGCTAACAAAATACCATCGGTCATCAGTTTGATATAACTGTTGTCGCTCAGAGCATCTGCAAAGCGAACTTTAAAACCAACAATATCACCTAAAGGGCTATTAAGTTCATCAGCAATACGGTTGGCAACACTTCGGGCGGCTAGACGACGAGGTTGAGTATGGCCAATTAAGCCACGAGTGCCTAAGCCAAGTTCAAGACAAATTTTAGGTAACTGAGTCGTTTTACCCGATCCCGTCTCACCCGCGACAATGACCACTTGGTTATTGGCAATGGCAGAAGCGATATCATCACGTTTTTGTGACACAGGCAGTTCGTCTGGGTAATGAATAACCGGTCGAGACTGTAAGCGCAACTGCGCTTTGGCATAGGCTTGCTGCGCAGCTTCAGTTAACTGCGCTAACGTTTGGGATTTTTTTTCAGACTCGGCTTCTTTATTGACACGATACAAACGACGTCGAATTTTAGCGGCATCGGTTTGATAACAAAGATTGAGATACGCCTTAGATAGCGGGTGAAGGTCCGAATTCAAATCTGATTCCCTTGCTTACATCAAAAAAAGCGATCCTAGCAAGGAAAACAGCAGAATGGTATTGATTTCAACGATTGTTATATTGGAGATAAGTAACACTGTTGCATATAGATATTCATCGCCTTAAGTACATTCGTCCGATTAATCGTTCCAATGACTTTTCCTGCGCTCACTACAGGATAAATCTTCGGTTTAGCGCCTAACATTTGATCCGCTAATTCCAATATGCTTTCATCGGGCGTCACCGACAATACAGGGCTTTTCATGCAATCTTTTACTGTACTGGTCATATCGCAATGGTAACTGCTTTTTAGCATCACAGATAAACAATCTTGTTGAGATAGAAAGCCCACTAATTGACCGATATGATCAACAACCGGAGCACCATTTTTATTACTGGCGAGTAGTTTTTCAACCGCAATAGCCAGTGACATATCTGCAGTTAATAATACTGGATGCTTATCCATATAATCTTTAATTTTTATTGAATCCATATTGCCCCCTATTACACGCTAATTAACTACGTGTTTAATAAACCCCGTCAAGCAATTCATAAGGAATCAACTCTCGGGTACTAACTTGATTAAGTTTAGTCAATAATGGCTAAGGAGATAGAAAATATAACCGATTGCACTAATCGATTTACTAATCAAGGGTATTAGCCCACTGCATTAACCACGTCATGAACTGACTTGATGAATTTATTTGATAAACCTAAGTCAATTCAGCGCCGTAATACTTACTTGTCACGCCAAATCATAACGGTTGCAGCTTGGCCTTTACTTCGTGTGGCGCGATACATCCCTTCGGTATTAAATGGTGTCGCGATATTGCCACGTTGATCAATCGCTATCACTCCTCCAGTTCCCCCTGCCGAGAGCAAGCGTTGATTGATGACCTCATCGGCCGCTTGAATAATCGATTTCTGTTGGTATTTGACTTTAGCGCATATGTCGCCTGCCACTTGATAGCGAATAAAATATTCGCCATGACCCGTCGCTGATATGGCGCAAACACCATTTTCAGCATAGGTTCCAGCACCAATAACCGGTGAGTCACCAATGCGGCCAAAACGTTTTGCCGTCATGCCGCCAGTTGATGTTCCGGCGGCAAGGTTGCCTTGTTTATCAAGCGCCACTGCGCCGACTGTGCCGTATTTGTAGTTAGCAGGTAACTGGGCAACTGACGCCTGGTGATCACCACCATTTACGCGCTCAGCTTCAATGATGCTCGCTTTGGCATCCAGCAATTGTGCATAACGATGAGGCGTGTCGAAATGGCTATTAGACACCAACCTAAATTGTTGCGTTAATGCAAACTCCTCTGCCCCTTGGCCATATAGCATCACATGAGGTGATTTTTCCATCACTTTTCGAGCTAAATCAATTGGGTTTTTAATGTGTTTAACCCCCGCAACGGCTCCAGCATTCATTGTGTTACCATCCATTACCGAGGCATCTAGTTCATGGCCGCCATCAAAAGTATAAACCGCGCCAACACCAGCATTAAAAAATAGACTATTTTCTAACACATTAATTGCCGCTTGAACCGCATCAAGACTATTACCGCCTTTATCTAGCACCTTATAGCCTGTATCAACAGCCTGTTTGAGTTTATCGCGAATAGCTTTTTCTTGTTGAGGACTTAAACTGGCAGCAGAAATGGTTCCCGCGCCGCCATGGATGGCAATTGAAAAAGGCTTATCATCTGTGGCTGCACAGATATTTGCGGTTAAGCATAAACACACTGCAATCGTTAAATATAATTTATTCATGTTAGGCAAGTCCTTGAAAGTGGTTTATCTTTGTAACCATTTGTGGTTGTAATTTCAATCATATCCTTGCGACTTTTAGACTTTGTAGCGACAATAGTCATCATGATCACTTTTGGAAAAATTAGCTTAATTTGTCGACAAAACGCCTTAAATTTAGTCAGCTTCTATTACTTTCGTTGACCTTATTGATGTCAGGCTTTGTGCTGGCTGATAATAATTGGCTAACGATTAACGTTAATGGCGTTAACAAACAAATTGAAAATAATATTTCAGCTCACTTAGGTACCTTGCCAGATAATGATGTTCAACGCCGAGCTTTTTTATTCACAGTTGACGATAACACCCATGATGCGCTTGAATCTATGGGCTACTATCACGCTATTTTAGATATTGACGTTAACGAAAAAGACAATGGGCCTTGGGAGCTAAAGCTCGATATCACCCTTGGGGAACCAGTGATTATTCAGTGGGTTGATATTCATTTTCAGGGAGAGATGCTTGAAGACAATACTTTTTCGCTATGGCTTAATAGCCTAAAAATCAAACCTGGTGACACCTTAAACCACGGGGTTTACGATTCAATAAAATCACAATTAGTCACTCTGGCAATGGCAAGAGGATATTTTGATGGTCAATACACAAAATCAGAAATCAGCATTAATCGTGACTTAAATAGCGCCCAAATTAACCTCGAATTTGATTCAGGTAAGCGATATTTATTTGGTGATGTTGACTTTGAAGGTTCAACGCTTAATGACGATATTGTCGAAGCATTAATCCCTTTTGGTGCTGATGCGCCTTATGCCACGCAACTTTTGACTGAGTTTAATCGTAATTTGTTAGATACTGGTTACTTTAGTAATATCAAAGTATTGCCTCAATTAGACAAGATTGAAACTGGTGTTGTGCCAATTAAAGTTGAACTAAGTCCTCGTCCTAGCCATCTTATTGAGGTCGGTTTAGGTGCTGATATTGGTAATAGTACCGAAAAAAGTATCGATCCTCGCGTGCGAGTGACTTGGCGTACCCCACAAATAAACCGCTATGGCCATTATCAAGAAACCAGTATGGAGTGGTCGCCTGAACGGCCGAAAATTTTAACTACCTATACGATTCCATTAACGCATCCTTTAGATGATCAACTAAAAATAAAACTAGGATTATTACGCGACACCTATGGTGTCACTCAAGATTATGATCCAGATAACCGTCAATTTAATAATACTGGGCAGTTAGAGTCTGAAAAATACATTATTGGCTTAACGCGTCAACGACGGTCCAAAAGTAATTGGCTGCATGGTTATTCCCTTGAATCCACAAGAGAGTTTTATAATCAACTCGATACAGATTACGATCCGCGATTTTATTTAGTAGGTTACAACCTCACCAAAACGGTTCGAGGTGACAATACCCTCGATCCTAAATCTGGCTATCGTCAAACATACAGCATTGAATATGCAGATCCATCTGTAGGATCGACTATTCGTCTCACTCGCTTACAAGCACGATTTAAATGGATAGAAACCTTATTTGATAAGCATCGGTTTGTTGCTCGCGTTGACTTAGGCGCCAATATTGCAAATGATAACGATATTGCCAACATTCCCCCATCACTGCGTTATTTTGCTGGTGGCGACCAAAGTATACGGGGTTACAGTTACCAAGAATTAGGGCCCTATATTGACTACACCAACAGTGAAGGCGGCTTATCGAGACAAGTGGTTGGTGGCCGTTTCTTGGCCGTCGGCAGCGTAGAATATCAGTACTATCTCACCCCTACTTGGCGCGTTGCTACCTTTGTCGATGCGGGTAATGCCTTTGATACACAGAAGTTTGAACCTGTGGTATCGGTTGGTGGAGGTTTACACTGGATATCACCGATTGGTCCAATCCGAATGGACTTAGGGTTTGGCTTAAAAGAAACTGAGACTGTTGCACGCTCGTTTCGTTTCCATTTAACCATGGGGACTGATTTATGACAGATGAGCATTCTGAGCAAGGTCAGCAGCCACAAGCGACCGCTGCCAATAATAATACCAAAACTAACCGTGCAACTAGCTTACCTGCACGCATTTGGCGCCAAATTAAGTTTTATACTCGGATCTTAATTTATGTACCTTTAGCATTATTGATGTTGTTTGCCGTCCTCATAGGCACGCCATTTGGCAGCAAAACAGCGGTGTTCTTGGTTAACCAATTGGTCAGTGATGTTGAAGTTGAATACGCTTCTGGCACCTTAAATGGCGATCTCACCCTTCATAGCATGTCATGGTCAATGCCTGGTATTAGCGTTAATGCTCAAAATGTAACATTGGAATGGGTGCCAACCTGTCTGATGAATAAACAGCTGTGTGTGACAAACCTAATGGCTTCAAGCATAGGAGTGAACATTGTCAGTGATAATATTCCTGCTGCAAAAGATGCGGATAAATCCACTGAGTTACCAGCCCCTTTTACTAAGTTTGAATTACCGATAAACATTAGCCTCAGCCAAGCAAAATTAACCCAGGTTGATATTGCGGTCAATAGCATGACATTTCATGCCGATGAGCTGTCGACTCAAGCTATTTGGAACAGCGCAGGCCTGATGGTTGAATCATTTACCAGCCAAGGCCTGATAGTTGATATCCCTGCAGCACCAGCATCAACCAAGCCAATCAATGTTCCAGTGGAGAGTATACAAACTGCACAAACGGTTGATGCAAAAGCGACAGCATGGCCACTAGCAAATTTACCACAAGTGTTTATGCCTTTTCCTATCGATGTTAGGCAATTTAATGCTACAGACAGTCTGCTCAAATTGGGTGAACGAACTGACCATTTTAGCCATATCGCATTGGCGGCCAGTTTTCGTCAATTTCAACTTGGAATAAGCCAACTCGACATTAAGCATGATGATGGTAATGTCAGTGTTAGTGGTGACATTGCTTTGCATGACCACTATCCGCTCGCATTAACACTAACAGCAAATGTCGATAATCTGCCTGAATTACCGGGGCTTAAACAGCAACAACTTAGCCTTGAACTTAGCGAAGACTTAAGCCAGTTACACATCGACGCCATTGCTAAGGGTGATAGCCATTTTAACCTCACCGCTAAAGTCGATCTCACGTCTCCTGCGCTTGACTACCAAGTAACACTGACCGACGCAGCTTTACAGTGGCCACTGAGTAACCCCTTGTACACCAGCAACATTAGCCGTTTTACCAGCAAAGGTGATAGTAAAGATCAAGTGGCACAGTTTGAAGGGCAGATCACCACGCCTTACCATCCACCTTTAACGGTAAGTGCTGATATTGTTAACGTTAAGCAAAAACTGACGGTTAATAAGCTGAAGGTGCAGTCGCTGGCTGGCAATGTGGAGCTAACGGGAGAACTGTCATATCAAGATAACATAACATGGCAAGCTAAGGTGTTTAGCGACAATATCCAGTTGCAATACATTGATTATATTAATCAGCAAAATCCAGTCAAAAGTAAATTCAGCGGTCATTTTAATAGTTCAGGCAGCCTTGCGGATAAACAATGGCAAGTGGCAATTGAACAGGCTAATTTAACAGGACGTTTAAATGGTTATCCATTGAATTTACAGGGCGATATTTCATTAAATCAAGATTTTGCAGTTAACGCGTCGAACTTACAAGCCAATGCCCTTGGCGCTCAGTTAATCGTCAACGGTCAAGCGGATCAAATCTG
Source organism: Shewanella sp. SG44-6 (assembly GCF_014164185.1). Classification (NCBI taxonomy): domain Bacteria; kingdom Pseudomonadati; phylum Pseudomonadota; class Gammaproteobacteria; order Alteromonadales; family Shewanellaceae; genus Shewanella; species Shewanella sp. SG44-6. The sequence goes on from NZ_JACJER010000007.1 coordinate 45,917, forward strand.
GGACATCAATGCTGAACTGAGTGTGCCAGATGTCAGCCAGTGGCTAACAGGCGCTCGCGGTAGTATCTTTGCTAAAGTAGATGTCAGCGGCAATAGTGCAGACCCTATCGTTGATGTGAACGCACAAATTAACAAGTTGAGCTACCAAGGTAGTAAAATTGATAACCTCAATTTACTCGCTAACTATCGTCCTTATTTACAACACCAATATCGAATAGAACTGCATAATAACAATCTTGTATGGAGTAGCTATAAACTGACAGATATTTCTTTTATCAGTGAAGGCAACCAAAGCAAACAGCAAAGTAAACTGAATACTAAAGGTGATTTGGTCGTCAATACTCAAATTAGCAGTAGTAGCAATATTGATAAACAACAATTTAATGCCACCTTAACCGAGTTCAGTATCAGTAATGTCCTTGGACAATGGCAACAAGATAAACCCATTACAGCAAACTGGGATCAACTTAACCATAGAGGTAGCATCAGCAGCTTCTGTTTAGTGCACCCACACAATAAATTATGTTTGATCAATGATGTTAATTTGGGCCACACTGGCCAAGCCAATATCACGCTTACGGGTAACCCAGGTAAAACCTTGGAGCCCATTTTATCTAAAAAAATCAACTGGAGCGGTGAAGCAGCGTTAACCAGTCAAGTTAATTGGGCCAAAGCTAAAAAGCCTACGGCCAATCTTCAATTTACACTCCTGCCCGGTAATATTAAGCTAAGCCGTACTAAAAACAACACCATTAGCATCGACTATCAGCAGCTGCTATTACAAGCGTCACTTGATGAGAAAAAAGTGACCAGTTCATTAAGTTTCGATTCATCCGGAATCGCCAGTTGGCAAAGTCAGCTAAGTGTTAATATCACTCCCGATCGTACCTTACAAGGAACGATTAATGTGAATGAGCTCAATCTCGCTCCCTTTGGAGAATTTTTCCCAAGACTTGAAACCTTAGAAGGCATGCTATCGAGCCGATTAATGTTATCCGGTACCCTTATGGACCCTAGTCTATCAGGTAATATTAAACTCAATGATGCAGCATTGGCCTTATCAACTAACCCGACATTGATTGATAAACTCTATTTATCACTCTCACTTGAAGGTCAGCAAGGGCAGCTCAATGGCCAGTGGCATATGGGAGATGGCCAAGTCACCACCCAAGGTACCCTAGCGTGGCCACAAGGTAAATTTAGTGGTGATATTGACATTAAAGGCAGTAACTTAGCTGTTATTCAACCGCCAATGGCAATCTTAAATGTCTCTCCAGATATTAATATGACCTTTGATGACCAACTGTTCGCAATAAAAGGCAAAGTGAATGTTCCCTCAGGACAAATAAAAATCACCCCATTGGCTGAAGGAGGCATAGCGGTATCAAATGATGTGGTATTCAATGATTCAGTGTCTCAACAAACGGTTAAAACCAGCCCTTACGCCATCACGGCCGACTTAAATATCAATGTAGGTAAAAACCTCACTATTGATGGCATGGGCCTCAAGGGTAAGCTAGAAGGTGACCTTGTACTTCAGCAACAAGCATTTAAACCACCGATGTTGTTTGGCGATATTAGAGTCAATAAAGGTACCTATAAGTTTATGGGGCAGACCCTAACGATCAATACCGGTGAAGTGCAATTTATTGGACCAACTGCATCACCAAATCTTAATATAGAGGCAACCAGAGAGATTAAGGAAAGCGATATAACCGCAGGTGTCAGAGTTACGGGGACACCAATGCGCCCTGTTGTAACCTTATTTTCTAATCCGGCAAAAGAACAAGCTGAGATATTATCGTACATTTTAACGGGTAAAGGCTTTACCAGTTCAAGTAACCAACAAAGCAACTCATTAATGATGGGGGCAGCGCTGAGTTTAGGCTCACAGTTTGATGGTGGCGCAATGAATAGTATTGGCAGTACAGCGACAGGACTCATTGAAAAATTTGGTTTTTCTAATGTACAACTTGATACCAATGATGATGGAAAAGTAGCTGTGAGTGGCTATATTGGCGAAGACTTAATGATTAAATATGGTGTGGGCGTGTTTAACCCAGGGTATGAAATGACCGTGCGCTATTACTTATTTTCACAATTATATTTAGAAAGTGTATCGAGTACCTTAAGTCAATCACTGGATATCTACTATAGCTTCGAAATTGATTAAACTTTAGGGTTTAGGGTTGTAAAAAACAGACACAAAAAAAGCGCCCTTAGGCGCTTTTTTCAAAGCAAAAGTTAGACAAACATGAAGTCAATATGTTCAACTAATTGCTTGAATGCGTGACGTTGGATAGCCTTTGCACGAACTTTAACTTCTTTACCATCGACAACGATAGTTAAATCAGTTGTGTAAAAGTTTTCATTTAACTGGATGTTAATGATGTCTTTGTGTTCGAACGTGATTGATACAGGCTCTTTACCTGGACCATAAATTACTGCAGGAACTTTACCGGCATGACGTAGGCGGCGGCTCGAACCTTTCCCGATTTCTGTGCGGGTTACTGCGTTGATTGTGTAAGACATTAGTCACTCACTTAATAATTAATAAAGTATGAAGGCGTCATCATTCTCGACCAACGATGACTCAAATAAAGCGCGCGGATATTACCACAGCCATTATCAACCCACAAGAAGATATACCAATCCTATTAAATATGTGATCTTTCAGCGGGAGTTCAAAGTGCTATAGGCAAGACAGATGATTGAAACAAACAGTGACTCTCGGTAACAAGCTCCTGCGTAACTCACCCTCTAGCATCTGACCGCAATGGATGGTGGGAATGTCTTATTTTTAAAGCGCCTAAAGATGCCTAAAGGACTTTGAAACCTGAGAGACTCTGAACTGACCAGATATTCAATGAGATTTGTCTTATTAACCCCAACGTCTCACTGGACCACAATCAATGTGTACAAAGCCATCGCGAGGATAAAACCCAACACCGCCCAGCTTAAGAGACTCGGCGGCATCACGCAAATGTTTGGTTTTTACCCCAGGTAAAGCAATATCCATTGCCATGCCTTTCATGTGATAACTTTTCTTCGCTACGCCATTACTACGAGATGCGAGCATTTGGTTCGTTTTCGGTGAACGATAAGCGGAGATAACATGGATTTCATCTTGATTATCTAACGTAGCCTGCAATTTATACAAATATTCAAATAATCGTTTATCAATTGGTGCGGCTACATTTTGACGATGATCACGTAATACATGATCAAATTCAGTCAGTGTCGCTGATTGATATTGACCATCAACCCAAAAGCTTCCCTGACTTCTTTCACCGGTATGTAGATTATAAAAACGTAAATCTTTAACCCCAATAGTTGCACGACTTGCTTGGGCGGTATTAGGTAACAGAGTCACCACTGCGGCACCGCTTAAGCCTAATAATACCTGCCGACGAGTTAGACACTCAATTGTCATTTATACACCACTTTAATTATCTAAATTCAGGACTTATCAGCCTTTGAGGCATGATTTAATCTTCACAACACGATCGGATAAGTTGTTGTTTTTTTATCCAACTGGCGAATAAATTAACCATTAATGCTCATAAATGCAAGTCTGGCGCTGTTGCGTGAGATTAAAAACACGCACGGTAATATAAGAGTGTGATATTGCTCAAGTGCTTAGCAGCAAAGTGAGCAGCCATTAACTTTACTTAATTAACTGATAATGCCTGCACAATATCTTTGCTGGCGCCTTGATGGCTTAATAAATTGACCGCTGCCTTTGGAGTTAACTGATAAATGTCATCACGATACTGAATAACATATTGCTCATCCACCCAAGCACGCCAATAGACCATGTGCACGGGTAAAGATGCAGATAAGGCAAACCATTGGGTTTGAGTATAATTAGACTGTAAGCGATTCCAGGTTCGTTTATCGATAACCAAATGGTTGACAAACCAGTCGGCTAATTGCTGTACCTTTTCAATGCGGACACAACCTGATGATAAATCTCTTTGTGATTTTGAAAATAGCGTTCGATTGGGGGTGTCATGCAAATAGATACTTTGATCATTATTGAAATGGAATTTATATCGGCCTAAAGCATTATCACCTCCAGGACGCTGCACGACTCGATAAGGAAAGCGCCCTATTGCTGCTTGCTGCCATTGCTCCGCAGTTTTATTAACTATATTACCTTCATAATCAAACACATCAAAATGCTTGTCGGCAAAATAGTCACCATAGTGCCTTATTTGCGGCAAAATATCTTGGCGTAAAATCTGTCGAGGTACCGTCCAAGTAGGATTGATGATGATATTTGAAATTTGCCCTGTCATCAGCGGAGTCGGCCGGTACGGTTTACCCACGATAACTTTCGATGACAATACGACCTGATTATCATCCACCAATACCATTTGAAAAGCAGGAATATTAATTAACAAATAAGGTTGAGGCAATTGACTTAAATATGCTGTTTTTTCAACAAAGCTCTTTGCTAATAAAGAAGCCAGTTGAAGCGGAGTTTGATTTAACCAAAATAAGGTCTTTGGACCAATCACGGCGTCAGGTTTTAGCCCATGGCGAGACTGAAAACGTTTAACACTTTCCGCTGACGCGGGTTGATACACAACTTCATCAGCAAGTAATTCGCTGGCATCACCTAATAGCCACAAACGTTGGTTGATTAACTTAATATTGGGATCGCTATCGCCAGGGCGAAGCAAGGCATCAACTGTGATAGCTTGCCAATCTTGAGTTTGCGATAACCACATTAACTTGCGTAGCGCATTTATGACGCTCAGGTAATCATCGACGGCAGGTTCCAGTGCGATATTTTTTTCAAGCAACGAGGCCGAACTCTCGATTGCATCAAATGCGATAGGCACCTTTTTATTACGCCAAAAAGTGGCAACACTTTGCTGAATGAGATCGATATATTCTAATGACTTTGCAGCTGACTCTGATTGTAATATTGCTAAATAGTGTGCTCGCTGCGCATTAGGTTCAGCCAAATACTGTAATTGCAGATTTTGAGTTAAGTTAGGATATATATCATCAGTATCGGCCAAAACAAATGACGATATACTCCAAAGCAATATGGCTACTATGCTCACATTTATAGACAGTTTATGTTTACTGAACATACTCTTCCCCATTAGCGACACCCCACGATACTGTCATGTTTATGACATAAGTGAAATGGGTATAGTCATTATGGCAAATAATAACGCGCTTTGAATGAACGAAACATTTAAGCAACAAAAGTGAATACTAAAATATTACCTCTGTGTATAAAAGTTAATCGTAAATATAAAAAGTAACCACTTAACATTAATTTATGAATACACAACTAGGAAGGTCGATATTGAATTGTTATAAGAGGGTTTTGAAGTACTTAAGTTATAGAGACTGTCATGAATAAAAAGCAACTCATCCAATCAATGGCCAATAAAATGGACCAACCTCAAGCTCAAACAAAGCAACAACTTGAACAGATCCTAGCCATTATTCATCAAGGTTTAGCTGAAGGTGAGAAAATCTACATTCCACAATTTGGCACGTTTGAATTGCGTTTTTACTTACCTAGAGTAGGCCGTAATCCACAAACGGGTGCAGCCATAGAGATTGACGGATTTAATCAACCCAGCTTTAAAGCGTCGCCAACATTAAAAGCGCTAATCAACAATTAACTGAGGCACTAGAGATTAAAAGCCGAGGTGCTAGAACGCTTCGAAGCTAGAGGCTATAACTGAAGTAGCTAAAGGGCGATATGCAGGCTGTTGAATGCAAATACCACTGAAGTCAGCGTTAAAACCTTATAAGTCTAAGTACTAGAGTGTTTAGCAGCTATAGGCTATAACTCTGTAATATTCAGACCTCAAACGCTCTTATAGCCGCGTAGCGGACTAGTAGGATGAAGTCCGCCCTAGCATCTAGGCTCGTTCGCTCTTATCGCCCTCACCTTCTTTTGCGTTTGTTACCCTTAACTACCAAATTACAGACGTAAAAAAGCCCCAACATAAGTTGAGGCTTTTTTACACCACTCTCTATTACTAGAGATTATAATGGTACCCGAGGCCAGACTTGAACTGGCACGCTTATTCAGCGAGGGATTTTAAATCCCTTGTGTCTACCGATTCCACCACTCGGGCAAACTGAGCGTGTTTTGATAAAAATATCAACTCACTTAATTTGTTATTACGTAAGGTAAACCAAGCTGCTTTCGCGTCCGGCTTAACTTGGGGCACACTTTACTGATTTTTTTGAGCCAAGCAACTAAAATTTTCATTACATCAAACTGAACGCTTTAAAAAACGTCAATCCGATGTAAAATCCAACAAAACAAAGTGCTTAGCACAATAAATAATTAATTTGCTCTTACTGGTGTTAAGCCTTTACTGCGATTAGTTACCGCTTCTTCAATCTCAAAACCGGCTTCACTCCACACTTGAGCTTCTTCAACATTAAAGGCTTCTTTGGCCCAAGTCGTTGCCGTATCTAACGTGAAGTTTGCTTTTATCCAACCATCAGATTCTGCAGGTCCAAAGCCTCTGACACGCCAATTTTGCGCTTGGGTTGAATCAAACCCTATCGCTTTCCATTGACTGATCTCACGCTCAGACATACCTTGCCAACTCGGTGCAGATGCGCAAGCTACTAGTAACAAGACCAATAAACCAACCAATACTTTTTTCATACATTCCTAATCATTAGTATTAACGCCGCAGCGCATAAATTGTCGAATAACAGCTCAATAGGCCGTAAATTTTGAGAATCATATCTGAGAAAAAACTTTTGACAAGTAGGTGAGCAATATATAATTTTTATCAATAAAAATTAACAAAAAAGGCCGCTTTCGCGACCTCCTATAAACAAAGCAAAACTGATGTATTAGCTACGCTGACGCGTTGGTTTGCCGTGATTACCCACCACTTTATGCTTATGAACTGCACGGCGAATTTTAGCACTTTTCACTTTAGAACGGGCAACACTGTGTTTGTCCGAGCCTAAAATTGAACGTGTCTCAGGTTCTAAACCAGCAAGTTGACGTAAGTAGTTCACTTGGTCAATTGGCAGTTCAATCCAGCCACCACGAGGCAATGTTTTTGGCAATTCAACTTGACCATAACGCACGCGGATTAAACGGCTAACTTGTACGTCTTGAGACTCCCACAAACGACGCACTTCACGATTACGTCCTTCGCGAAGGGTAACATGCCACCATTGATTGATGCCTTCGCCGCCCGCAGCTTTGATGGTATCAAACTGGGCTGGGCCATCTTCTAAGGTCACACCGGTACGTAAACGCTGCACTGCAGCCTCTGGCACTTCACCAAAAGTACGCACAGCGTATTCACGCTCTACTTCATTAGACGGATGCATTAAACGATTAGCTAATTCACCATCACAGGTAAATAATAGTAACCCTGAAGTATTAATATCTAAACGCCCTACCGCAACCCAACGAGCATCACGCACTTTAGGTAAACGTTCGAACACGGTAGTACGACCTTCAGGATCTTTGCGCGAGCAAATTTCACCTTCAGGTTTATGGTATGCCAGTACACGACAAATAATGTCGTCAGCTGATTTTAATGAGACGGCACGGCCATCAATACGTATTTTGGCATCAGCCTCAACACGATCACCTAAACCAGAAATTTCACCGTCAACACTAACTCGGCCTGCAGCAATCCATGCCTCCATCTCACGACGGGAGCCATGGCCTGCACGGGCCAAGACTTTCTGCAATTTTTCACTCATTAGCGGGACTCTTTAAAGAAGTTTTATAAAAAACAAAAGGTTAATTACTCTTGTTTTATTGTCTTTTTAGGATTGTACCCGCCTATGGCGCATACAATTAGAAAAGTGCGTAGATTATACGCTGAATGGGGCTGGTGAGCAAAAAATACCACAGTTACATTCAACTAAGGATAAGAGATAACTGAAACGCAGCAAAATCAATCTATGCTATGTCATCAATATCAAGCTGGCGATTGGTTTGCGAACAAGACCAATGGAGGCGTAAAAGCTGACCGATTTTGAGTCAGCCATTGTTGATAACAGAAATACATTAAGCAGCCTGCTGTACAACGTCGCTAATGATAGATTAATGCCTTCAAAAAGGCTGCTGGCACTATTGCATCAGCAGCCTTAATCAATCAAATAGCATTATTGATCGATCAGCGAGTCACATTAAGGTTAAACACTAGGCTATACATAACGGGCAACACCACTAAAGTTAATAGTGAAGCAAAACCTAAACCAAAGATGATGGTAATCGCCATAGAACCAAAAAAAGCATCACTAATTAAAGGGATCATACCCAACATGGTGGTAATCGCAGCCATCATAACAGGGCGAACACGACTCACACACGAATCAACCAGTGCAAATCCAGCCTCTTTCCCCTCTTCAAGTTCAAGATTGATTTGATCAACCAACACTATGCCGTTTTTGATCACCATCCCAGACAGGCTCAACAATCCAAGTAATGCCATAAAGCTAAACGGAGCATCAAATATCAACAACCCTGCAGATACACCAATAACCGCCAACGGTACCGTAAACCAAATGACCAAGGGTTGTCGTACAGAGTTAAACAGAAACACTGTGATTAAAAACATCGCTAAATAACCCATGGGAATTGAGCTAAAAACAGCTGTTTGCGCTTCGCCTGCCGATTCAAACTCCCCGCCCCACTCCAAGCGATAACCGGAAGGCAGTTTAATCGCCTCTATTTTATGTCTAACTTTTTTGTGCACTGAGTCTGCAGTTTCGTTAGAGCCCAATTTAGGATCTGCCAAGACAGCCAACATACGAATACGATCACGGCGCATCACCAAAGGGTTTTCCCATTCAGTGCTGAACTCACTGACGACTTGCGTTGCTGGGACAAAGGTATTGTTCTCTGTACTCCAGATTTGCATCTTCCATAAACTATCCGCTTGAAGCCGTTCTGCTGCTGGTGCACGAGCAACAATCGGTAATAGATGGCTGGTTTCACGGTACAAACCAATTTGTTTACCGCTAAAGTTAACCAATAAGGCATTATCTAAGTCTTGCTTACTGATGCCGGTTTCACGTGCTTGAGCATTTTGTAATTGTGGACGGATGAGTGGCACTTGGTTGCGCCAATTGTGGCGAACACCGTCCATTGTCGGTTCGTTTCTAAAAATACTTTCCGCTTGCGCGGCTAAACTGCGCAGCACTTGAGGATCTTCGCCATAGAAACGCGCCTCAATTTTCGCCGCTGGTGATGGACCATTCTCCATATTTTTTAAACGGTATTGTGCTTGGGGAAAATGGCTATTTAACAACTGTTCAACTTGGGGCATATAAGCCTTAACGGCTGCTAGATCGCGCATTTCTACGATAAGCTGAGCAAAGGCTGGATAGCCTTTTTCAGGCTGATAAGGTAACACAAAACGCTGGGCACCCTGACCGATGACAGATGTCAGGTGCACTAACCCGCTGTCATTAAGCTCACTTTCTTGCAGTAGCTTTTTCTCTATTTCGCCAGTAAATCGTTCCGTGGCTTTAATGTCTGTCCCTTCTGGCATCCATACATCAACAAAAAATATTGGCGTATTTGATGCGGGAAAAAACACGTTCTTAATGTGACCAAAGCCTATCACTGCGGTGACTAACATCGCCAACACCACTGATAATGTCACTAGACGAAAACGTAATACAAAATACAGAAAACGACGATACGTGGTAAACAACCAGCCTTTATAAGGGTCTACCTGTTCAGCTTGTGGTGAAGCCTCTTTGAATAACAAATTACAGAAAAATGGCGTTAAGGTGATTGCTGTAATCCAACTAATAAACAAAGAAATCATTAACACTTGAAACAATGAACGACAAAATTCACCGGCCGCATTTTGTGACAAACCAATTGGCGCAAAGGCAATGATGGCAATCACAGTTGCGCCTAATAATGGCCACTGAGTTTGCGATACCACTTGCTTGGCTGCTTCAAGACGAGTTTTACCACGCTGTAAGCCAATCAAAATACCTTCGGTGACCACAATCGCGTTGTCGACTAACATACCTAAGGCAATGATCAGCGCCCCCAGAGATATCAACTGCAATTCAATGTCCAATACCTTCATTACAATGAAAGTACCTAAAATAGTTAACAGCAGAATTAGGCCCATCAATAGTCCAGAACGCAGGCCCATAAATAATAATAATACTGCGATGACAATCGCAATCGACTCTAAAAGGTTAATCAAAAAACCTTGTACGGTATGATCAACCGCAGAGCTTTGGTTATAAACCGTATCAAGGCTCATCCCTAACGGCCGTTGCGATTCAAGTTCAACTAAACGCTCGCTCACACGCTTGCCCACATCAACAACGTTTACGCCGCCTGAAAACGCAATACCTAACGATAATGCCGCCTCACCACTATTGTGATAAAGCACATTAGGGGTCTCGTCATAGTCTTTTTCAATATTGGCAATATCTCCAAGGTAAATAAGTTCAGTACTGCCCGGTGAACTGACGACTAAACGAGACAACTCCTCTACAGAACTAAACTCACCAGTGGGATGTAAACGGATACGATTATCACCAATCACAATGCTGCCAGCATTAGACACCACGTTTTGATTGTTCACTAATCCATAGATGTAACTTTGATCTAAACCAAGCGCTGACAGTTTCTGCTGTGAAATCTCAATCACCACTTGCTCTGTCACATCACCTACAACAGAGACTTTTTTTACCCCGGGAACAAGCACCAACTCACGGCGTAAATAGTCGGAATAGTTGCTCAGTTCTCGGTTACTAAAATCGTTGCCTGACAAGTTCAATAAAATACCGTATACATCACCAAAGTCATCAATCACTTGTGGCTTAGCGGTACCAGGTGGTAAGCCCCCTGTGGTGTCATTTACTTTTCGACGCACCTCATCCCACACTTGGGGTAAGCGATGTTTGTCATAATTGTCTTTAATCTCAACCTGAATTTGTGATAACCCAGCACTGTTGATAGAAGTGATGTGTTTAATGCCATCAAGCTGCTGCAACGCATCTTCAAGCGGCAAGGTCACTTCTTCTTCCACTTGCTCAGGCGATGCACCAGGATAGGCGGTGATCACTAGCGCTTGTTTAATGGTAAATTCTGGAAACTCTAATTGTCCTAGTCCCGTAAAAGCCACACTGCCACCAATAAGCAGTAAAAATACAAACATCCAGCTAATCACTTTATGATTAATGGAATATTCAGCAACATTCATCAACTACACTCCCCGTTGCCAGCGTAATGGCTTCACTTTCATGCCTGCAGATAATTGCGACAATCCAGCAGCAACAATAACGTCGCCTTTTTGCAAACCACTCAACACTTCAACACCATCTGTGCTTACGCGACCAAGCGTCACTTTCACCGGATTAATGTCACCACTATCTGGCTGATAGCGCCATACTGTCACCTCACCTGTTTGATCTTGTTTGTCTACAGCAGAAATAGGCACAATCGCAGTAAAGCCTTGTGGTGATTCGTTGAGCGTAGCTAAGGTTAATTCAGCACTCATGCCTGGCAGTAATTGCACATTGTCAGGTTGTGGTAATGAAAACACCACTTCATAGGCTTGGGTGCCCGGCGTCACTTGGGTTGAGTATTCTTTAAATTTGGCATCAAACGACATGCCCTCTACTGCGCTAAAACGTACTTTTGCCGCTAAGCCATTGGCAATATCTTGAGTTAAGACTGCTGCCATAGCTTCAGGCACTTGAATAGTGACATCAAGCAAATGATTATTTTGCAGGGTCATTACCCCTTGGTTTGCCTGAACAATTTGGTGATTATCCACTAGTCGCTTAGCAATGGTGCCATTGAATGGTGCTTCTAAACGGGTATAACTCACTTGGTCATTGGCTGCTGCTAGCGCTGCTTTAGCCGACTTAAGTTGGGCTTTACTGCTGTCAAATAGTGCTTGGGAAATCAGTTTACGATCGAGTAGCGTTTGATTACGGCTAAAATCGGCCAGCAACAAATCGTACTCAGCTTCACGCGTCATTAAATTATTACGCGCATCGCGATCGTCTAATTGAGCCAGTAAAAAACCTTGTTTAACCTGCTGCCCTTCCACAAGATCCAGTCTGACAAGCTGACCTGAAATCCGAAATGATAATTGTGCTCGACTGTTGGCTTCAACTCTGGCAGGAAATTGGCGAATAGTATTGCCTGAAGATTGCGCGACCTCAAACAATTTAACGGGGCGTACAAGCTCTTCTTGTACGGCGCTTTCGACAGGCGTACAACCAGCTAGAATAGTAGAAATAAGCAATGCCAACGGCAATGTTGAGCGATATTTCATCGATTATGTTCCTTGGTAACAGAGATTTAAACTGACGTAATGACAACATCATCATCTCTTTTTGAGATGACAGTTAATTTACAATTGGTTCGAACAATACGCTGAATTATAGTTGCAATAAATGGGTTTATTTGGGAATATCAATCCCATTATTTGAGTTTGACTTATCAAGCATTATTAGAGCAAACAATATGAAAACTGAAGACATTGCATTATTCCACCGCATCGTCGAAACCGGCAGCATTCTTGAAGCGGCTAACTTATTGAATTTGCCTAAGTCAACCGTCAGTAGACGCTTGCAATCGTTAGAGGAGTCATTAAATTTAAAGCTGTTTCACCGTCAAAGCCGCGCCATCACCCTCACCTCCGCAGGCAGTCATTTCTACCAAAAAACCTTAACTATGCTAGCTGATTTAGCACAGACATTAGATGAAATCACCGATAACAAAGCTGAACTCAATGGCCATCTGCGGATATTAATCTTCCCTATCCCAGAGATGATGGACATTGTCAGCAAAATTTTTAATTTTATGGACGCAAATCCAAAGCTGTCAGTTGAAATTATTAGCAGCACAGAACCCCTCGATATGGTCAGACACAATATCGATATTGCATTTATGGTCCAAGAAACGTTTAGCGAAATAGACATGGTGGCAAAACCGATTATTCGCGAAGAGTTATATTTTGTTGCCAGTCCACAATATCTGGCTAACGCCGGAACACCGCATTCACCAGAGGACATAGAGCAATATAATTCGATTTTATTTCGCTTCCCTAATGGTAAAACCTTCAGCGAAGTGCCTTTGGCAAATGATGCGATGCAAGCGGTGAAAGGTAATTTGTGTACCAATAGTATCCAACTCGCTTATGAAGCAACGCTTTCTGGCCGCGGCATAGGTTATTTACCTTTGCGAATTTGTCAGGAGGATTTTAAACATGGCAAATTGGTGCGTTTGTTTGATGAACTCCCACCTTATATGGCGGTAGTCTTTTTAGTTTACCCTTCGAGGCGTTTTTTAAGTCTTGCCAGCCAACGCTTTATCGATTACATGTTAGCCAATCTGCCTCAAAGTGGCCATTATCAATCGCCGTCGACACATGTAAAAGTGTGGATGTGATAAAGCGACTGGACCAACTCTTAGATATTGATGAGGAAAACGAATAGCGCTAGAGGGTGCACCAAGATGTTACCGATAAGGGTTAATATGACATGCTTAATTAATGATGTGGCTGATGCGAAGGGTTATTATCGTTTTGATTGTCAGGATCAATGTCATTGTTAACCGCGCCATCTTGTTCATCAAACTTAATAGCTCCATCTGGCTCAGATACCTCATCAAGGGCAACGACGTCATCGTTATCTGGATCAACGACGGTTTCAAGCTCAGATTGATTGTCCATGCCTAGCTGAGCTTTTTCAAATAAAGCATGTAAAGAGTCGGCATCAGTTAAGGCTGGCAAGTCGGCTAGCTTGGTAAGATTAAAGTAATCGAGAAATACACTGCTGGTGGCAAATAACGCAGGCCTACCAGGTACCTCTTTATGGCCCACTACTTTAATCCACTGGCGATCGACTAAGCTTTTTATGATATGGCTGCTAATAGCCACGCCTCTGATGTATTCAATATCGCCACGTGTTACCGGTTGTCGATAAGCAATAACCGCTAAGGTCTCCAGGGTTGCACGTGAATACTTAGGAGATTTCTCTTGCCATAGCGGTTGCAGGTAAGGACTGAGCATCTCCTGAGTTTGGAAGCGATAACCACTGGCAACTTTCACTAGTTGCACTCCACGCTCTTGATAATCTAGTTGTAATTCATCAAGCACTTCCTGAATGCGCGAGCGCGACACACTAAAGTCAGCCAACACAGTTTCTTTGATAGCGTTAACTGACAATGGCTTAGCTAAGACAAATAAACTGGCTTCGATAAGTTGCTTTAGCTGTGTAGGATTAATTGGCTTCATGGATCTCTTCGAATATCGTTAACCTCAACTTTGGATAAAAGAGAGGGATAAATCGTTAATATTTGCGTTGTGTTAAGTCCGTTATGTCAAACTTGTCATGTGTTTTGCTCACAGCGTTGAGCTTGATTAATAGGCTTTTACATAAATGGGCGAGAAAGGTTCATTTTGTACTAATTCAACCAGTAACTCTTTAACCAGCTCCATAAGTGCCAAAAAGCTCACGACCACACCGGCTCGGCCTTCACTGACATCAAACAAACACTCAAAACCAATGAATTCGGTACTGGATAACCTGGCTAAAATTTGGCTCATACGCTCGCGGGTTGATAACTGTTCGCGCTTAACATGATGATCTTCATTGGCATCAATGCGTTTCAGCACTTCACCAAACGCGCGGGCAATATCCACCAGCGACACTTCAGGTGGCACAGTGACAGGTTTAATGTCTGGAGCTGCACTCACCGATGCTTGTAATACATCTCGCTCAATCCGTGGTAATGCATCGATATCTGCAGCAGCTTGCTTTATCACTTCATAGGCTTTTAATTGCCGGATCAGTACCACGCGAGGGTCTTCTTCCTCATCATTTTCACTGGCCATTTTAGGCAAAAGCAAACGTGACTTAATTTCAGCTAAGGTTGCGGCCATCACTAAATAATCAGCCGCCAGCTCAATCCGCGCTTCAGTCAGGATCTCAATATAGAGTAAATATTGCTGGGTAATTTGTTGAATGGGTAAATCAACCACATCCAATTTTTGTTTGCGAATGAGATACAGCAATAAATCCAGCGGGCCCTCGAAGGTTTCAAGAAACACTTCTAAGGCCTCAGGCGGAATAAACAAGTCTAGTGGCATGCTATCAAGTACTTGGCCACGAACCACTGCCAATGGCAGGCTCTGCTGGCTACCTTGCATATTTATCCTTGACGGTTCATCAACCATGGTCACCTGTGGTTATTCAAATGCACTGGTATCGCCAGCACCATGACGTAATATCACCATCTCATCTTCAGACATATCAATCACAGTCGTTTGATTTTCAGGCAAATAGCCGCCATGAATAATACCTTCGACTAGGTGATCGAGAATGTCGCGAATATGCTCAGGGTCTGACTCAGCAAATTGCTCATTTGGCATAACTAAACTGGTGGTCATCATCGGCTCACCCAATGCTTCAAGTAACGCCAATGCAATTACATTATTCGGCACGCGGATACCTATGGTGCGTTTTTTATCGCATTGTAACCGGCGCGGCACTTCTTTAGTGGCTTTGAAAATAAACGTATATGGCCCAGGCATACAGCTTTTTAATAAACGATATGCTTGATTATCAACCCGGGCAAAATTAGCCAGTTCAGATAAGTCACGACACATTAATGAAAAATTGGTGTCGTTTTCTATCTGGCGAATACGCGCCATGCGCGTCATGGCATTTTTTTCGCCAATCATACAGCCTAATGCATAACCAGAGTCTGTTGGGTAAACAATGACTCCACCTTGTTTAAGAATCGCCACCGCTTGGTTTATTAACCTTGCTTGTGGGTTTTCATCATGAATATACCAAAATTGACTCATGCTCTTTCCGTCCAATGTTGTGATTGCCAAACCCATTCCACACCTTGAGGTTGGAATAAGTTTTTACCTAGCTCGATCCAATTACTGGGGAAGTGGAAATCGCTCCCCACAGAAGCAAGTAGGTTATTTTGCTTACTTAATGCGATAAGATTATTACGATCATCCAATGTTTGCTGGCCTAGAATAACTTCCATTGCATCGCCACCGGCCTCTGCAAATTCACGTACTAAGCGCTTAAGCCATTTGGCCGATAATTTGTAACCACTAGGGTGAGCCAAGACTGCAACGCCACCCGCTTGATGAATGTGGTCTATCGCATTGGCCATGTCGCCCCAATTATTAGGCACATAACCGGTTTTTCCGCGCGCTAAGTAACGTTTGAACACGCTAGGCATATCTGTCGCATGACCATTATCAGCTAACCATCTTGCATAATGGCCACGACTCAGTGCGGCGTCGCCAGCAATTGCTTTTGCGCCGTCATAAGCGCCTTCAATCCCGGCCTTAGCTAAACGCTCGCCAATTTCTTGGGCACGCACTTCACGCAATTGGCGTTGGTGAGTTAAGAAGTCTAATAATCCAATATGGCCGATATCTAAGTTTAAACCGACAATATGAATATCAAAACTGTTCCAACGCGTTGAAATCTCACAACCATTAATTAACACTAATGGTGTGGCATGCGCTTGATTGGCAAGATGCGCTTCTGCTAACCCTCCGACTGTGTCGTGGTCAGTAATAGCAAACATCTCGACGCCTTTTTCAATAGCGCGAGTTAATAATTCGGTTGGTGTTAATTGACCGTCTGATGCGGTCGTGTGGCTATGAAGATCGGCCAGGAGAGTCTCTGTAATCATGTGCTTATTGTACAAGAGTAGCGATAAAAATACTGCTTGGATTTATGAATAAATGATGGCAATTGATGAATTATTTATACACAAGCCACCTAAAGCGCTCAATAATTAGCCTCTCGTTATCCTGGTTGTCATTTTTTAATGGCTTTTGAGAAATATTCAATTGACATTACTCTCCAGCTGGGTTTTCCTATAGGCATTAAACAAAGACATAACATAGCGATTAACAATGACACATTCTTTAGCTTCATTACACATTACTTGGTGGTGGCACTTCCCAAATTAACGGGTGGTGTGAAGCGTTGTGCTCATTTTTAAGAGACAAGATTTTACCAAAAAGCCCGCAGAAATGTGGGCTTTCTTGTTATCTGGCCCATGCAAAATTAGTCACTCGGGTTACACAATATTAGAGGCCAATAGATGATAAATAAACATGATACAAGGAGCGGCGACATAGTGACGACAACAGTGACTACATCAAATCAACTCGCTCAGGTTACCACGCAAAAGCAGGCACTAACCTACCATACAGATCCGCTAAAACTGTATCAGCAAGTGACTAATAACGCGCCGCATACCATGCTGTTAGAGTCTGCGGAGGTCGAAAGTAAAGACCATTTAAAAAGTATCGTCCTCACCCATGCGGCAATGATGATTCGTTGCGACGGTTATCAGCTTAGCTTTAGCGCATTAACTCAAAATGGTGCAGCGTTGTTAGCGCCAATAGCGAACTTCTTCAGTGATGCACAGCAACAACGAGATAATGATACTCTCATCGTGACGCTGCAAAAAGCCACCGAGTTACAAGATGAAGATGCACGGTTAAAGTCAACATCGCCTCTTGATGGCTTAAGAATGTTTATCAAGCACATTCAAACCAATAATCCGCTTAAATTTGAAGATTTATTCTTAGGTGGTGTATTAGCATATGACTTAATTGATACCGTCGAGCCACTCCCTGCTGCGCCCAATGCGCATAATGATTGCCCTGACTATTTATTTTATCTAGCTGAGACACTTATTTTAATTGACCATCAAACTCAGCAAGCTGAGATTGTCAGCCACCAATTCGGTCAAGACAACATCATTGCAGAGCAATTAACCTTGCAACTGCAACACGTTACCGAACAATGCGCTGAGCTAGGTGATATTGCTCAATTAACGCCAGTGACAACCGACGAAGAAGTTAATATCACCGACGAGCAATTTAAGCAGACCGTGATTGATTTAAAAGAACACATTGTCGCCGGTGATATTTTCCAAGTGGTGCCATCACGTTGTTTCAGTCTACCTTGTCCAAATACCCTAGGGGCATATCGGGCTTTGCGCTTAACCAATCCTAGTCCGTATATGTTCTATTTCAGAGGTCCTGATTTCACCTTATTTGGCGCATCGCCAGAAAGTGCCCTGAAATACGATGCGGCCAGTAACCAAGTTGAAGTGTATCCCATTGCTGGCACCCGAAAGCGCGGTAAAAATGCCCAAGGTGAAATCGATTTTGACCTAGACAGTCGTATAGAGCTTGAGCTGCGTTTAGATAAGAAAGAATTGTCTGAACATTTAATGCTAGTCGATTTAGCCCGCAATGACATTGCTCGCATCAGCCAAAGCGGTAGCCGTAAAGTGGCTGAACTGTTAAAAGTTGATCGTTATTCGCACGTGATGCATTTAGTCAGTCGCGTCACCGGTCAATTACGCTTAGATTTAGATGCCCTGCACGCTTATCAAGCTTGCATGAACATGGGAACTTTAGTGGGCGCGCCAAAAGTACGTGCATCGCAATTAGTTCGCCAAGCAGAGCAAGCTCGTCGCGGCAGTTATGGTGGCGCTGTAGGTTACCTCAATGGTCTTGGCGACATGGATACCTGCATTGTTATCCGTTCAGCCTTTGTTAAAAATGGGGTTGCTCATATACAAGCAGGTGCTGGCGTGGTATTTGATTCAGACCCACAAGCCGAAGCCGATGAAACTCGTCAAAAAGCCCAAGCGGTTATCTCAGCAATAAAGATGGGAGGTGGCCTATGAGCACTGCAACCACACAAGCCTGTAACCAAGCGACTAACCGCATGAAACTGTACCTACTGGATAACTTTGACTCATTCACCTACAACTTAGTCGATCAATTCCGCAGCCTTGGTTGTGAAGTCATCATTTACCGTAATGATGTCAGCGCCGATTATGTTGCACAAAAGCTTATCAATGAAACCTCAAAAGCAGCCTTGGTATTATCACCAGGCCCAGGAGCCCCTCATGAAGCGGGCTGCATGATGGAACTGATTGGTAAAGTAGCTGGCAAAGTTCCAATGTTGGGCATTTGTTTAGGTCATCAAGCTATGGTCGAATATTATGGCGGTAAAGTAGAACGAGCACCATTTGTGGTTCACGGTAAAGCCAGCCCCACCTTCCATAATGGTCAAGGCGTATTTGCCAATTTACCCTCACCATTACCGGTTGCGCGCTACCACAGTTTGGTGGCGACAAAGGTGCCTGACTGCTTAGAAATCATTGCCACTACCGATGATATGCCGATGGCAATATTGCATCCACAACATCAAGCAATAGGCTTTCAGTTTCATCCAGAATCAATTTTAACCACCTTAGGTAGCCAACTGCTGACGCAAACATTAGCGTATTTAACCCAAGACCACGCCTTTACTGGAGGAGAATAATGGATAATCTGCAAGCTTTATTCGACCGCCTTTATCAAGGTACTGCGTTAACTCGTGAACAAATGACACAAGTTTTTAGCGCGATTATTCAAGGGGATATGCAACCTGCCACCATGGCAGGGATGTTAGTGGCGCTAAAAATGCGTGGCGAAACCATTGATGAAATAGCCGGAGCGGCAGACGCATTACGGCAAGCCGCTAAACCCTTCCCACGCAGTGATGCCTCAAAACAAAGCGGCATTGTTGATATTGTCGGTACCGGTGGTGATGGACATAACACCATCAATATTTCCACTACAGCCGCTTTTGTTGCCGCTGCAGCTGGCGCTAAAGTAGCAAAACATGGTAATCGCAGTGTATCGAGCAAGTCTGGCTCATCTGACTTACTATCACATTGCGGTATTGCACTCACCATGACACCAGATGCCGCAAGCCAGTGTTTAGATAAACTGGGTTTATGTTTCTTATTTGCGCCGCATTACCATGGCGGAGTAAAACATGCTGTGCCGGTAAGACAAGCGTTAAAAACCCGGACCATTTTTAATGTGCTAGGACCGTTAATAAACCCTGCAAGCCCAGAATTTATGCTTCTAGGTGTTTACACACTTGAACTGATCGAGCCTATCGCACATGTGCTCCATGCTTTGGGGGTAAAACGCGCCATGGTGGTACATGGTAGTGGTTTAGATGAAGTGGCATTGCATGACAATACCTATGTGGCAGAACTAAAAGACGGTGTGGTGCGTACTTACCAACTTAGCCCTGAAGATCTAGGGGTTAAGCGCGCAAGTATCGAGCAACTCACCGGCGGCGAACCGGCAGACAATGCCCTCATAACGCAAGCTATTTTACAAGGTAATGGCCTCCCTGCTCACCGAGATGCTGTGGCCATTAACGCAGGTTGTGCTTTGTATATCAGTGGTGTGTGCGACTCAGTTCAAGCCGGGACACAGCTAGCATTAGCAACCCTTGCAAGTGGCGCTGCCTTCACCTTATTAACCGATTTGGCTGCCGTGAGCCAAGCAGGAGAACACCATGAGTAAGCCAGAAAGTAATGTATTAACCCGCATCGTTGCAACTAAAGTCGCGCATATTAGCGCACTTAAATTGCGTTTCCCCGAAGCTAGCTTACAACCTAAAATATCAGATCGTAGCTTATTTGATGCATTGAAAGCGCCGAATGCTCAGTTTATTTTTGAATGTAAAAAAGCCAGCCCTTCAAAAGGACTGATCCGCGCCGACTTTGATGTAGAAGCTATCGCTGATATTTATACTCGATATGCTGCAGGCATCTCAGTGTTAACCGACGAAGAATTTTTCCAAGGTGACATGGACTACATTCCTAAAGTGCGCGCTAGAGTGACTCAGCCGATTATTTGTAAAGACTTCTTTGTCGACCCTTACCAAGTGAAATTAGCGGCTCACCAAGGCGCTGATGCCATTTTACTGATGCTGTCAGTGCTTGATGATCAACAATATCGATTATTAGCAAACGAAGCGGCAAAGTATCACTTAGATTGCTTAACTGAAGTCAGTAACGAAGCAGAATTAGTTAGAGCGATTGATCTAAACGCGCCGATTATTGGTATCAATAACCGTAATTTACGCGACTTAAGTACCGACCTTGCCACCACAGAATTATTAGCACCGCAAATCCCCGCTGACAGAGTGGTGATCAGTGAGTCAGGGATTTATTATCATCAGCAAGTGTGTCGCTTAAACCCATTAGTTGATGGTTACCTTGTCGGTAGCTCAATAATGGCGCAAGACGATATTGATTTAGCCTGTAGACAATTGATTTATGGTAATAATAAAGTTTGCGGCTTGACTCAAATTGACGATATTGCAGCAGTGGCACAAGCTGGTGCAGTATTTGGAGGATTAATATTTCATCCTAAGTCACCCAGAGCTGTAACGCCAGCACAAGCAAGTGACTTAGTCGCCCAAATGCACCAACATCATATTGGATTAAACATGGTCGGCGTGTTTGTTAATCATGCCGTTACTGATATCGCAGCTTTAGCCAAAACACTGGATCTTTTTGCAGTGCAACTACATGGCGATGAAACAGAACTTGAAATTAAAGAGTTAAAAACATTACTGACTGAGCAGCAACTTAGCACCGAGATTTGGAAAGCCATTGCAATTGACAGTCAGAGCGGTGAAGTGAGTCCAAAACCTGCCGGGGCCGATCGTTATTTGTACGACAGCAAATCTGCACAGCAATTTGGTGGCACCGGAAAAACATTTAACTGGCAAGCCAATATTGGTAATAAACAAGACGCCATCTTGGCCGGCGGGTTAACCGCAGAGAATGTTTATCTTGCCAGCCAACAGGGATTTTATGGGGTCGACTTAAATTCAGGAGTAGAATCAGCTCCTGGCCATAAAGACCATCAAAAACTGAACGCTGCATTTGCCCAGTTACGCCGTAATTAACATTGAATAACGAACAACGAACAACGAATAACGAATCAACATGAATATACGATTACTCAAAGGGAACATTTATGACCGAGCTCAAGCTTAACCCTTATTTCGGCGAATACGGTGGTATGTATGTACCGCAAATTTTAGTGCCTGCATTAAAACAACTCGAAACAGCCTTTATTGACGCGCAACAAGATGAAAGCTTTATCGCTGAATTTACCGACCTGCTGAAAAACTATGCAGGCCGCCCAACAGCGCTAACACTGACACGTAATTTAAGTCCAAATCCAATGGTAAAAATCTACCTAAAACGTGAAGACTTACTCCATGGTGGCGCCCACAAAACCAACCAAGTGTTAGGTCAAGCGTTGTTAGCGAGACGTATGGGTAAAAAAGAAATCATCGCAGAAACAGGTGCTGGTCAACATGGCGTAGCCACTGCCCTAGCCTGTGCGCTTTTAGGCTTAAAATGTCGAGTTTACATGGGTGCTAAAGACATTGAACGTCAATCGCCAAATGTGTTTCGAATGAAATTAATGGGTGCTGAAGTGATTCCGGTGACTTCAGGTTCATCAACCCTAAAAGATGCCTGTAACGAAGCCATGCGCGACTGGTCAGCAAGTTATGATAAAGCTCACTACTTACTCGGCACCGCTGCTGGGCCACATCCGTTCCCGACAATTGTGCGCGAATTTCAGCGTATTATTGGGGAAGAAACCAAAAAACAAATTCTTGAAAAAGAAGGCCGTTTACCTGACGCTGTCATCGCCTGTGTTGGCGGAGGCTCAAATGCTATTGGTATGTTTGCCGACTTTATTGACGAACCTTCAGTTGAATTAATTGGTGTTGAACCTGCAGGTAAAGGACTTGATACTACGATGCACGGCGCGCCGCTTAAACACGGTAAAACTGGTATATTCTTTGGCATGAAATCACCGTTAATGCAAAACAGTGATGGTCAAATTGAAGAGTCGTATTCTGTTTCTGCCGGGCTTGATTTTCCCTCGGTAGGCCCGCAACATGCACATTTAAATGCCATTGGTCGTGCACGATATGAATCAGCAACCGATGATGAAGCGTTAGAAATGTTCCAAACCCTCGCTCGCTGTGAAGGTATCATTCCGGCATTAGAATCAGCGCATGCACTTGCTTACGCAGTTCGCATGGCAAAAGAAGCGACTAAAGAGACCATTTTAGTGGTTAATTTATCAGGCCGTGGTGACAAGGATATTTTCACTGTCGCAGATATTTTAGAAGCGAAACAAAAACAACAGGAGAGCGGCAATGAGTAACCGTTATCAAGCAAAATTTGCTGCACTTAAGGCACAAAATCAAGGTGCGTTTGTTCCTTTTGTCACCATTGGCGATCCGAGCCCTGAATTATCGTTAAAGATCATTCAAACCTTAGTTGATAATGGTGCTGATGCACTTGAATTAGGTTTTCCTTTTTCAGATCCATTAGCTGATGGCCCAGTAATACAAGGTGCTAACTTACGCTCATTAGCCGCTGGAACTAAACAAAGCGATTGCTTTGACATTATCGCTAAAATACGCGCGCAATATCCTGATCTGCCTATCGGACTATTACTGTATGCCAATTTAGTATTTGCCAATGGTATTGATGAGTTTTACGCAAAAGCACAAGCTGCAGGTGTAGATTCGGTATTGATTGCCGATGTGCCAGTTGAAGAGTCAAAACCTTTTAGCTTGGCCGCAAAAGCACATGGTATCGCACCTATCTTTATCGCACCGCCTAATGCTGATGCTGACACCTTAAAAATGGTCAGCGCACAAGGTGAAGGTTATACCTATCTATTATCACGAGCCGGCGTTACGGGTACTGAATCGAAAGCCGGTGTGCCAATTGAGAATATTCTGGCACAGTTGGTCGAATTTAATGCCCCACCGCCACTATTAGGTTTTGGTATTGCCGAACCAGAGCAAGTGCGCGCGGCCATCAAAGCCGGTGCCGCAGGCGCGATATCTGGTTCTGCCGTGGTTAAAATTATCGAAGCTCATCAACATGATGAAGTCACATTACTGGCAAAACTTGCTCAATTTACCGCAGCAATGAAAGCGGCAACCTAGAAACGTTGTGTTCTTAATAGAAAAGTAAAAACAAAAAAGGCGCGTAACGCGCCTTTTTTAATGGATGCCATTTTAGACGGGTACTCTAAGTCTGTGATAATCTAAAATACTCTCGAAGTAGAGTAAAGTAAAATTAGTGACGGTTTGCTCTTGCGATTGAATTAGCTCTAAATATCTAAAGATTTTATTGATGAAATAACATTTAGGTCGAATAAATTATCCATGGGCGATAGTCAACATATAGAACTAATCCATAAATCTGTTTTCTATATTACAATATTAAAAAATTGGTAGATTATTTAATCTATATTACATCAAAGAGGTTTGAGATTTTTCTCACTAAAGGACTTATTATTTGAGTATCTAATGTATTAAATTTAATCCAGTGAAACCTTTTTAAAACCAATGATAACAAGTAACTTACTACTATTTAGACAGTTCCTAATTTTGTACAGCTTTAGTTGATGACAGCCAAAATATAGTAAATTATGGATATAAAACAAATTAACCCATCACTCAAAAAATCAATAATTAAAATAAAATCAAAACCTTAGTAATATAAAAATAGGCCTAGAACGAGTTCATAGCCTATTTTTTATTTACTAAACACGTGATTGATTAATTATTTAATATCAATCAATTAAGAAATAAAGCTAACTCCTTAGCCATCATCTCTGACATTAACACTGTATGAAACCGGATCGCCGTAAATGGTTTTAACTGTAATAGATAATAATCCAGCTGATTTTTGATTTGGACTAGCTTCTCGAGTTACAGTAAATGCATACAGTAATGGTTTGTTGGAGGTATTGTTACCAATTGTGTACGACGATGTAGATGTAGATAATGCACCATTGTCAATACTGGTTGTAATCTCAGTACCGTTGGCAAGAGTGTTATTATTGATATCAGACAAGAATAAATAAACAGTTTTTGAGGATACGCCTGTTGCCGCAGTTAAATCTATATCGACTACAGGGGTAATATTTCCCGAGCTATCAATATCAACTAAACGACCGTAAGGCACGGAACCAGACATTACAATCGGCATATTTCTGAACACATTAAGTTGTGCTTGGGTGTTATTGACTCCGGTTTGAGTACAATTAGATGCTGAAGATGCTGCGCACAAAAGACCAGTATAAAAACCATCTTTACCATCAAAGCTACCATTGGTATTAAAGTCAATAAACTCTTCATTTACAGCGCCTAAAGGCACTGATGAGCCACGATAAAACCCATCTTCGTTATCATCAGTAAAGGCTTCAGTTAAATCAATGAAATCTTCACCAATATCAAATAAACCATTGCCATTCAAATCAACAAAACTCTCTTCGCCGATAGCGAAAGCAGTTATCGTTGCTCGACCAGGTCGAGGCTCTGCTATAACAGAAGTAGAACCATCTAAATAACCCGCTAACTGATTACCGGTACATGGTGGTGTTAATAAACCGTTAAAAGCAACAGGACAAACAACAGATGTTCCTTCAAATGGGCGTGGATTCTGGCTCGTCCAATCTAGAGAACAAGCTCCTGTTCGACCTGCCGTTTCACAGCTGGCGCTGATAGAGCCACCTTCAGTTCTAAAGTTGATCACAGTTCCATCTGGAACAGGATTATTAAAATGATCTGCAGAACGAATGGTAATCGTCGATGACTCTCCATCATGACTCCAGCCCTCTACGTTTAACGTTGTCGCTGACAAGGAAAAGCTGTTGTAATCAGCTAAACCAGTTGTCACTGTTAAACTATCAGACACATTTGACACTATAAGACTTGCCGGATCTGTAGCATCCTGCCAAAGAGCAAAAACTTTAACAGGTGTTGGTATTGTTCCTGAACGTACAGTAACAGATACATCACCATTAGCATCAGTGTAAGCTACTGCATATTTATTAGGAGTACTGATATCGCTAGGATACTCAGCATCACCTACTTTAGGAAAATTAGGACAATTTACAAAATCATCTGCTAATGGTGCTGGAGTTAATACCATACCCCCCACATCAGTAGAGAGTTCAAAACAAACTCTTTCAGAACTTGCTGGCTGACCGATCTCATTGAGCAACTTGAAAGCAACATTTGCGGTTTCTGAACGAGCACCTGCACCATCAAGGCCTCCAGAGACTTTAATTGCGAGCTCCTTTGGTGACGCACTGACGAATTGAATTGCACCGACCGCATTAGGATTAATGGTGATATCCGCAGTAGCATTTACGCTTGATGCTCCTGTAATTGCTGAAACAGTAACAGTATCTGTACCTTCGCAATTAATGCTTCGATAGGTTGCAAAACCTTTACCCGCATTTGTTATAACCGGAGAATCAACAACTGCATTACCTGCCGACATACATTGAGAAGAAAACTCTAATGTAAAAGGTTGACTTGTCTCAATACTGCCATCCGGAGCTTTAACGGTCACTTCAATAACAGTAGAGCCGCCAGCTGGAAGAGTGTTAGTACCTATGTATGTACTAACTTCAAGAGAGATATCGACACGACCAATCTCAAAAGCTTTGGTAGAAGTAACTTGTTTAACTTTTAAAGACACTTCACCAGCACCAACATCACCGTTTGAATATAGATCTAAAACAGCCTTACCGTCAGCATTAGTTATTGCTGTAGCAGAATTTGGGCTAATTGCACCTAAAGTCGTACCAGCAGTAATTAGTACTTGCTTTAAAGGTTGATTAGAACCATCAAGTTTGACTATTGCCCCTAAAATACCAGGGCGTTGATTAGTAATGTTATCGGTAACAGGACAGACTTCAAAGTTTTTCAAAGTCTTGTCGAATGCTACAACACCATTACAATCATAAATTTCAAATGAGATAGAAGGATCTGCAGCAACGGGATCAATATCATCACCAGCGGTAGTAAAACTGACAGTATCAACTGTTAAACCATAACTAGCAGTGATAGTAGCAGCCCCCTCTACGGTTCCTGCTGTAATAGCTAATTCAGCTTTACCAGCGCCATCCGTAAGGGCTGTCCCTACTGAAGGTAGAAACTCACCTAAGCTACTAGAAAATGAAATAACTTTCCCACTTAGTGGGTTGTTATTTCGGTCAAGTAAATAAACTTGTACACGTCCTGGAGATGATTGGCTAATACTAGAAGCCTGATTTCCAGTACCATCAAGCAAGCTTATGGTTAATGAGTTGTTTTCACCATCGCCACCAGGAGCATCACCAGCAACACTGTAATTAAATGTTTCTGTTAATAGTTCATTATCTAGATTAAAGGTTGCTTGAACAGTACCAGCACCATCCACCGTACCAGTCAATAGAGTCACTTTAGCAAAACCACTCGCATCAGTTAGTGCATTTCCTGATGTAGGGTTAATGACCCCCTCACCAACTAAAGAAAAATTAATTAATGCATTCGGTACAGCTGCTCCGTCTTTTAATAACGTAGCCCTTACAGATCCTGGCGAGCTCTTATTTATACTTCGTAACTCATTA
>NZ_JACJER010000080.1:0-21737 GCF_014164185.1 Shewanella sp. SG44-6
AAAGCTAATTAGCTTGATAATTTTAGAGATTATATAGTGAGTTGAAATATCGTTCTCTAAATTTCTTAATTCCTGTATTATCAATTCTTTATCAAAATCTTTTAAGCTAATTAGCTTTTCTAAGTTTATATTTTTCAATGTAGTTATAACAGAGGTAAGAACCTACGAACAGTATCAATTTGATGCATTTGAATCTCTAAATACTACAGGTGTACCTCTAACAGCGTTAGATATTTTTAGAGCCAAAGCGTTGAGTGCATATAGTGAGAATGAACAAGTTTCGAGACATGATATAGATCTGTTAGATTCTATAGACAAATATATTCAAAGTTTACCTCAAAAATCACGAGCAAAAGAATCTAGAGATATAGTCTCCTCATTTGTTTTATACATTGAAGGGATTAATCCTGAAGAACATTTGAGTTGGCAAAGAAATAAATTAATTGACTTGTACAATAAAGCTGAACAATTGAATAATATAGAGGTTTTAATTCATTCGCTTAAGGAAATTGTCGATTTTAGAGTTGATTTCTGGAACGAAAAAAATGTAGTCAAACAATTAGAAGAATTACCAGAAAGAGACGAGGTGTTAGTATATCTTGACTATTTTAGGCAACTTAATAGTACTCTATTAATTCCGATTGTTACGAGAATTTATAATTTATATTATTTTAAAAATAAAAAATCATTTGTAAAACAAATTAAGGCATTAATGCACTTTGTTGTTTTATGGCGGCTATCTCATCCGAACACTGCTTCCATTGATAAAGTATTTAAAAATTTAATGTTAGGCAACAATACCCGCTCAGCTTTATGTGTAGGCTTAGGCCCTAAAAATAAAATATTAGACGAAGAAGGGGTTATTAATTTTTTATCTAACGAATTACGAATAAAAAAAATAAATACATTTGATTTGTGGAGTAATAAATTTAAAGGGAACTCAATATATACAGTAAGTAAACCAACTGCTCGATTAGCAATTCTAGCATGCTATCATCATTCAGAAATAATGATAGATCAAGTGACAATATCGAAAACGAAAGCAAAGCTAAGTGATCAAAATGATTTACTCAATATTACTAGCTGGAAAAGTAATCGGTATAAAACTCTTGAGCACATAGCTCCTCAAAATATGAAGAATACAAACGATTGGGACCAGGATATTTATTCCGATGGTGAGGCATTTTCAAACTCGCTTGGTAATTTAACCCTTTTGCCAGAAGCGGAAAATACAGCAATTGGTAATAACACATGGCATGTAAAAAAAGATTATTTAAAGTGTTTTACTGCAATCAATAAAGATGAAATAGATATTAATATTTCAAAACTTAAATTAAATGGGTTGTCAGTAAAAAAGAGCACGATTGACATAATGTATGGTAACTATGCTCTAGGGCTTCCAGTTTTATCTTTATTAAACATTGATGTTTGGGATAAAAACATAATTCAAAATAGACAGTTGAATTTTGCTAAATTAATTTGGTGTCAGGCATGTGTTTATTTGAATTTACAAAATATTGAAAATTAATGCGATTAATTAAGATGAATTAACCAGAGTTTATTTAATAAATTCCTGGTTAATTGTGTTTAATATGAAATCTTTATCCACTTTCTACGTAATTGACAAACTGATATCTAGCTGGAAAATCTTAACTTTACTGTATTCATGTAAAGTTTTTAGTTGTTCGGTCAACATTATTGTAGCCCAAAATTGAACTGATCCTATCTGATATGGGTTTTAATCAAAATACTACATATCCGCTAATACAGAAATGCTACAATTTTAGCAGGAAGTGGATTTACAACTTAATGTTTACAGCTTTTAATGTTAAGCAGTTGAAGTCTCAATAGCTTATCTGGGTAAGATTTAATTTAACTATTGAATGCAAATATAATCGTACACTCAATTAAAAGGAATTTATTATGTCATCATCACAATTATACAAACTCAATAAAACACCTAGTGGAAAGGCATTATGGACATATATGGCTGCTGTACTTAAAGCAACTAAGATGGATAAGGGACAAGTATATCCACTGAAAAAATTTCTAGGTAATTTTAAAACACACCTAGACAACAATCGAGTTAAACTTGTTGAGGGTGGCTATCAGTTAACTCCTAAAGGTATTGATTACTTTCAAGACCGTTACAATGTAGCTAGCCGACAACACATTAATGAATCTGAAGTAGAGATAATGCTAAAAGGTATTCTAACGGGTGTAGGTAATGATGAATGGGTTGCACTCGGATAATCTACTGTATTATTAACTGTGATTTAAGCCAAATTATTTTAAATCTAAAGTAATTTGGCTTTCGACGCGCTTCGTTGCATCTGATTTATTATATTTTACAATGCTTTATTTATAATATTGCTCTTTATCCATCAACACCGGCCGTTTATTTACTTCCACATAATCAAAAAAATCCACATCGAGCTGCCACATTTTGACCTTGATACGCTCGCGTAAGGTTGGGAGTGGGCTGATGTCGAAATTGTCATATCCCATAAAGCTGACTTTGCCTGAAGTGATGTGAATTTTTACCAAATCGATTTCATCGAGTTCGCCATACAGCTGTACTGCTGCGCCAACATAGACACGCAGTAATGCGGGCAGGTAACTTAAGTATTTTTTATGGAACTCTAACGAGTGTCCGTTATTGAGTTTACTTGCAGGTAGTTTGTTGTCGTGTGCGTCGATACAAGCTTGTTCAATAAGTTGGGTGTCTGCGATGGCAAATAATAATACCTTGGCTTCATTAATAGCGACTTTATAGGTATCAAAAAATATTTTGATGTCTCGTTTTTGCTCGTCGGGTAAACGACTGTAACCCTTGTGTTGTTCGAACTGACTTAATGCAAAATATACTAATAAGTCTTCACGTCTTAAGGCTATGGCTTGTTCAAATTCCAGTTCAGCGGATTCGCCTTGTACTTGTATGAGTAATTTAAAGGCCTTTTTAGCATTACCGAAATGCATTGTAATCTTGGCAGATTCGGCAAACTCGTCTTCAACAGGTAAGCGGCCAAGCTCTAAACATCGGTCCCAAAACGTGATTAACAATGTTTGGTGTTGAGTGAACAATAATCGCGCTTGTTCTTCGCTTGTTGGCGTCGGTGTGGTTATTTGGTGCCATTGGTGATGGCGTTGATGACGCTTTGCTAAAAAGCGTTGTTCTTCAATTTTGTCGCGGAAAATATAATAAATGCCTGGTGCTACAGCGATAGCATTTTCGTCTAACGTGCGTTCGATATAACCTTTTAGTTCTGCTTGGGCATAATATTTTTGAAACGTATTACGTGAGGTAATTACACCGTCTTTATAGGGCGTAAATTGACTGATAAAGCTGTCGTTTGCCAGCATGGCTGACACGACTAATAACTTTCTAGAAAGATGCCAAGCGCCTCGTATGGCTTCTGTTCTTTCTATTGCGTCTTCGATGACGTTAATCACAAAACCAATGTTGACAATGTCGGACTCCACTTTGTCTGAGTCTGGAAAAAAGTTAGGGTCCCAACCTAGTGCTTCTAAACCGTGGGCTTGTAGTTCTCTTAAATCGTCCCCTCTACCACATCCATAGTCAAATATACTGTAATCACCGTTTAAATAACTTTGTTTGGCTAGATGTTTCATCGGTGAGCTTAGATCATGCCGCACCAATGCGGTTTTATGTCGGTCGATATTGCTGCTGTCATCGTTTGCAGATGCAAAACTGGAGCTTCTAAAGAGTCGTCCATCAACGAGTTCGTATCCGTGCTGTTGGATTATTTTTTCCCATGACTGTTTAAACCCGATCATGCGACTTTTGGCATATAAGCCTGCATTTTCACCTTCTTGTGTGATGGCGACAAATTCTTGGTAACAAGCATGAGAGCTTGGCAACATAGTTTCTTTACGATGCAGAATGGGTGGATTATCGCTAGATAAGTATTGGGTGATGCGATGTTCAAGCTTGCTTAAGTCAACAGTGACGCTTTGGGTAAGTGCAGGGTAGGCTTCGGTAAAAAAAGTAGGGTATGACAAGAGTGATAATTTGAATTCAGCTTTACTGAGCTTGATAACTTGCCAATCGTCGAGTGGGATTTTTAACGCATTACTTACCGCAATGATGAAACCACTGAGTTGTTCATCTATTTCAGCGAAACCGTCTTGATGTAGATAATGCGCGTCGGGTAATTTTTTACCTAACGGCATTGTTGTCACAAGCTTTTTAAATAAAACTGCATCCATAATGTATTTCCGTTTCGTTTAGGTGATAAATCTCAACGACGTTTACTTTTGTTCAATTAAGTACCAAAAACTGTTGCCTTGTTTTTTGTGGTTAATTTTTCCTGCTTGGCGCATATGCATTAAATGACAAGAGGATACTTTTAGCCGTCGCATAGTGTCTTTACTGTTTAGCCATTGCGACGTTTCATCTATTTCTGTTTGAGGTTTATCCATACTGCCTCTTTTTACTATTAATAATCCACTTGCCTAATCACCGCAATCGCCGTTTCATTACGGCCTTTTTTAGACGGGACACGATGGCCGGTGTCTGCATTGGTTTTCATGGTTTGTATGAATTGGTTCATTTGTGGGCCAATGCTGATGTGTATCGGTCGATGTTTACCGTAATAGTACAGGCGGTCAAATTTCAGATTTTCGCACATCCACTGCGCCACCAGTTGCATATCAATCGGTTTATCATCCTTGTTGCTCACTAGGGTAAAGTCGCAGGCGGCACCTAAGCGATCGCAGATGATTTTTTGATTTTGATTGAGTTCGTATGAGCAATGTTGATCAAGTTTTGGCGCAATATGCGGATTGCGATTTTTAGCAATCTTTCTGACCAGCTCAGGCGAACAAAAACCATAAGTCAGCGCTATGGGTCCAAATTGATCGACGATTGGATCAAGTATTTGAGTGGCTAACAAACTGAGTGCGCGCCATGTGTCGGGTTGCAGTGGCAAATTTTCTATTTGATGTTCGATAGCCGTAGTCCCGCAGTTTATTAAATCTGCGTAGGTAAAAAAGCGACTCGCTTTGCCATTGATATTATAGGTAAACAATCAACATCCGTTATCTGGGTTCATTTGGGGTAACAATACCGCTTATTGATTACGCTGACCAGATTGAACTGCAATCGTGATGATAAATGGGTAAAATAGCCGTCATCGAATTAATGTATCGATAAATGTGTTGCTGGCATTGCCATGACGTATTGATGGCAAAATGCTGGCGAAAAAATACATTGGATTGCTGTTTATCACTCAATTGAAGGTTCATGCCCAAATGCCTTGGTATGATGACTGGCGTAACAGATTTTTTATGTCTAATGTTTATAGACTAAGGTTTATAGGTGCTCGCAAAGTGCCGTTTGACTAGACAGTGCTTCAATATCCCATCAAATCGACTTTTACCCTGCAAGAATTGATAAGTAATAAGGTGAGAAGTAAGCCTATGCGATTAAGAATTTTATTACTTTTACTTATTTATTTTCCAGCGTATTTTGCCTATGGGCAAAAAGCAACGTCATCATGTTATGAGCCGATTAACGTTGGTTTTAATAGTTGGGCGCCGTATTCTTGGTTGGATAGCGCCGGTAAACCCGTTGGGCTCGATGTTGATATGCTCACTATTGTGGCGGACAACTTAGGTTGTAAGTTAAACTTTATCGATATGCCCGTAAAGCGAGCCCACAGAATGTTACAAGAAGGCACCTTGGATATTATGATGGGCGCAAGTTATAGACCTGAGAGAGAAGCTTATGCTGATTTCTCAGTACCGTACCGTGACGAAGAAATTAAGTTATTTGTAAAATCTGATTTAGCTTCACAGATCAAAATTGATAAATGGCAGGATATATTTAGTCAAAAGCTCGTCCTCCTAGCGCCTATTTTTGGTTGGTATGGGGCAGATTTTTTGGCATCAGAACAAGCGTTAATCAAGCAAAAATTATTAATTTTCAGTCGTAATGCCACCCAATCAATTCGCATGCTGGGTTACGGTAGAGGCGATGTTGTCATTGGCGATTCTATTGCCGTACCTTATATAGCAACTCAGATTGAAAGGATTTCTGTTACAGAATTACCGCTGATATTAGACCATAACCAAATTCACTTTCTGATCAGTAAAAAAACCACTAACCCAGAGTTAATTACAGGCATTAACCAATCGATCAAACGTTTATCCAGTCGGGGAGAACTAGCGCAAGTGATTGTTAAATGGCAGCAAATATCAATAGCTAAAACACAAGAAACGTCTGGTAAAGTGCCTTTGTGATGATACTTCGCAGCTGATTTATGCTTAGTGCTTTTATCGTCCTAAAAACAAATAAGGTTATCTAAAGAAGTGATTTTATTAATCGCTTATTCATTGCGCGTATTCATTTCACTTATCTATAGCACTTAAGTTAGTGCAAGTGCCGCATGCGAGTAGTACGCAGTTTTTATCAGCCTAATATAAGCACAACCTTGAGCTTATAACTTTTGCGACAGTGAGGCTAATGCGTCAAGTGCTTGCTCAAAATCGAGCATCTCAACGGTATCATGCAGACTAGCTAAGTCTTGTTGCAGTAACACCTTATCCGATAGCATATTTTGTAGGCGTAAAGTGACGTCGAGTGCGTTGAGATTACCGTCCATTAGATGCTGTTTAAGTTCTGCTAGGGTCGAGGTTAACTCTGCGCTTGAATAGTCGTCTACAGGTGCTGGTGTATCTGTTATAGATGAATTTAGTAATAGGCTATGAATACTTGAAAGCTCAGCTTGCGCCACAGCACGAACATGCGCTATCAGTTCTTCGCATACAAGATCAAGGTTAGCAGCATTTTCATCATAAGCTTGTTTAAGCTTTTTTTCGCCGTCTACTAGGGCCAAATGCAGAGATGACAAGCCGGTGGATCCTGAACTACCTTTTAGGGTGTGAATAATGACCAGAATGTCCTTGGTATTATTATCTAACATCATCTGATCCAGATTTTGCAGCTGTTGTTGTAAATTTGTTTCAAAAATATGTATTAAGCGCCGATAAAATAGTTCGTTGCCTGCAAAGGGGGCAAGTAAATTTTCGAGCGTTTTATTTGCTGATGTTGAACCTAAGTGATTAGCACTATTTGAGGCAGTTTGTGCAACCGAGTGCGGATTACTAGGATTTTTGTTCGCTTTCATCTCTTTACTCTCGGTTTATGATGGCTTGGCTGATCCGCTACCAAAAAGATAATAGCAGTTTAATTACAACAGTGATATTGGATGAACTATACCTATAGACACGAGTACTTTATTGTTAATCAATAGGGTTATTCAACAACTTAGTTTGCTACAACATCATTAATAAGATTATATTAGCAAATCAAATTAGCCAAATTTGGGTTTTACTCACCAAAACGGAGCCGGCATGCCGCTAGAGAAAATTTTACACGTAGAAGATGATGAGTCGATTCGAGTTATCGTTGAAATGGCTCTGGTTGATATCTCAGGTCTTACTTTGGTGTCTTGTGAGGGTGGGCATGAGGCGATTAGTCAACTGGCGCACTTTACACCCGATTTAATATTGTTAGATGCCATGATGCCAGGTATGGATGGTTTGCAAACCCTGCACGAAATTCGTAAAAATGTACATTGCGTTAACATTCCGGTGGTATTTATGACCGCCAGAATTCAGCATACTGAAAAACAGGAATATTTAGATGCTGGCGCTGTTGACGTTATTGAGAAACCCTTTGATGCCATGAGTCTTGGCGATTCACTCGAGCGTATTTATCAAGCCCATCTTGCTTCAGCAAAAATCAACCATCCGGAGTAACTGATGCAAGCTCCCGTAACACCGATTTTCGAACAACTAAGGCTCATAGCGTTACACAATACTGGCCTATTAGATACGGCTCCAGAGCAACGTTTTGATCGCCTAACTCATTTAGCTAAACTTTGCCTTGGCACCGAAATAGTGCTGATTTCATTGGTGGATGCTAAGCGGCAATGGTTTAAATCCAAACAAGGTTTAGCGGCCTGTGAGACGAGTAGAGACATTTCATTTTGTGGTCATACGATTTTAGCCGAATCTATTTTTGAAATCCACGATGCCCAGCTCGACAGCCGATTTGCAGATAATCCATTGGTTACCGGCGCGCCATTTATTCGCTTTTATGCTGGTGTTCCGTTAGAGATTAACGGTGAGCGCATTGGCACACTTTGCTTTATTGACAGCCAACCTCGGCAGTTTACCGATAAAGAGCGCCAAATCGCTTTTGAGTTTGGCAAGAGCGTTGAGCAAGAAATTCAAGACCGATTACAAGAGCAGTCAAATGAACTATTAGCGGCAAGTGAGCTAATGTATCGGTCGGTGCTTGAAGGGACCAGAATTGGTACTTGGCAATGGAATATACAAACCGGTGAAACTGTTTTTAACGAGCGTTGGGCAGAAATGATTGGTTATCAGCTTGCTGAGCTTGAGCCCATTTCTATCGACACCTGGTTAGCCGTAACCCATCCCGATGATTTAGACCACGCCAAGGCGGCATTAGAGGATCATTTTAATGGTTTAAGCCCATTTTATGATGTTAATTTCCGCATGCAACATAAACAGGGGCATTTTATATGGGTGCATGACAGAGGCCGAGTGATTTCATACTCAGACGATGGTAAGCCTCTGATGATGTACGGCACCCATGCCGATATCACCAAACAACATGATAACGAACTAGCATTACGACAAAGTCGAGATCAGTTTAAAACCTTAGTGACTAATATACCTGGGGTAACTTACCGATGTCATCATGATGAGCATTGGTCCATGCTGTATATGAGCGATCATATTTATGCGCTCTCAGGCTACCTCGCCAGCGATTTTATTGATAACTCTCAACGCAGTTTCGTGAGCATCATTCATCCCGAAGACAGAGATTTATTAATTCAAACGGTTGAAAAAGCAGTGCTTAACCATGCCAGTTGGGTACTCAATTTCCGTATTTTGCATCAAAATGGTTCGGTTCTATGGGCTGAAGGTCGCGGCGCTGCGGAATATGATAGTCGTGGGGCTATTAAATACCTAGATGGTTTTATTTTAGATATTAGCAAAGAGAAAAAACTTCAAGATCAATTACATAAACTCACACAGCAGTTGCCAGGGGTTTTGTATCAGTTTCAGTTATGGCCCGACGGTCACAGTGCATTTCCGTATGCCAGTTCTGCCATCGAAGACATTTATGGTGTAAAACCCGAAGACGTGCAAACGGATGCGTCCACCGCGTTTGCCAAAATTTACCCCGAAGATTTGCCGGCGGTAGCCAAGAGTATTGAAGATTCAGCACAACAACTCACGCTGTGGGAACAGGAATATCGGGTTTACAGGGATGATAATACCTTAGTGTGGTTATCTGGCAGTGCTTCGCCAGAAACCATGCCCGATGGCAGTATTTTGTGGCATGGGTACATTCAAGATATTACCCAAACAAAAGAGCATTACCTCAAACTTGAAGATCTCAATTTGCAATTGAATGTTGCTCAGCAAAGCCTTGATTTAGCTAGCGAGCAAGCTCAAATTGGTTATTGGCATGCGTCATTAAAACAGGGCACCTTATGGTGGTCGCCTATCATTTACCAAATATTTGGTTTTGACGCCCATGACATCGTTCCCAGTGTGACCTTGCTTAAAAGTGCCGTTCATCCAGATGATATTGATAAAGTGGATAAAAGTGAACAGCAGGCTCGCTTAACAGGCATTCATAATGTGGTTCACCGAATTATTCGACCTAATGGTGAAGTTCGTTGGGTGCATCAGTTAGGGCAATTAGTTGCCGAGGATAAAAATCCTGATCAGATAATAATCGGCTCAGTACAAGACGTTACCGATAGGATGCAATTACAACAAGTTAAAGATGACTTTATCTCAACAGTAAGTCATGAGCTGCGTACGCCATTAACATCGATTTTTGGCGCCTTAAATTTATTGCAGTCTGGTAAGTTGGTTACCTTACCCGCAAAAGCGGACAAGCTGATTGAAATTGCCAGCAGCAACTGTAAGCAGCTTAGCCGTTTGATCAATGACTTATTAGATATTGAAAAACTCGCGGCTGGAAAGATGTTGTTTGAAATGAAACGCTTAAATGTTGTGCCTCTATTACAAAGAGCCATTGACGATCATCAACCTTATGCTGACTTACATCAAATCACCCTGGCATTGCAATTAAACCACGCAATGGATGAGATCCTTGTCTACGTCGATGAGCATCGTTTATTACAAATCTTGACTAACTTCCTGTCCAATGCGGTTAAATTTTCACCGACAGCGGGAAGTGTCACTCTGTCTACCACACTCATTGGTAATCAGGTTGAGATTGCTGTGCAAGATCAAGGTGATGGTATTCCTGAAGATTTTCAGAGCAAAATTTTTGAACGTTTTTCTCAAGCAGACGCCAGTAGCTCTAAGGCCAAAGGCGGTACAGGTTTAGGTTTAGCACTGTGTAAGGAGCTGACTGAAGCAATGAATGGCAGTATTGGCTACAGTTCAACACCCGGTTATGGTGCCAGGTTTTATATTCGCTTACCCATCTCTGTTTAAGGCTCAGGCTCAAGGGTTATTTGAGCTTGAACAGTCGATAAAAAGTTCTGTTTCGGTGTGCCAGTTTCAGCTAAGCAAAAGGGTCAGAGTACTTTATAGCGTAATCTGACCCTTTGCTGTAGCTTCAAACTTGTTGCCAACCGGCTTCACACTCACATAATCAACTACAAGCCTTGCTGATACTGAGCATTGGTTGCAATGGTGACCAGCTGATTAAGTTCAATTTTGGCTTGTGTGACACCTTTAAGCACGTTTTCAAAGTGATTAACCAGTTGTACTTTATCAATTTCAGCTTTTGAACCAGAACCAATATTGGTTAAGTCGATAAAGAATTCATCAAACAAGTAGGATAAGTCTTCAACCGCTTCGATGTTTAAGAACTGCTCGTGGTTGTAAATACTTGGGTAGCCGCCTTTTTGCTTGTCTACCGCAAACGATATGCCTTTTACGTTAGTGATCGTCGTAGCTTTTTCGCATTTCAACATACAGCCATCTTCAATG
This sequence comes from Shewanella sp. SG44-6, assembly GCF_014164185.1. Classification (NCBI taxonomy): domain Bacteria; kingdom Pseudomonadati; phylum Pseudomonadota; class Gammaproteobacteria; order Alteromonadales; family Shewanellaceae; genus Shewanella; species Shewanella sp. SG44-6. Next base: position 11,041 of record NZ_JACJER010000080.1, read on the forward strand.
CTGGGCTTATTACAACCCACCGTTTGTTGGAAAAAACATTGTCTGCTGGTCATCATCAAAATCGGGTGATAAATGCTATACAGCAGTTTAAAGTTTTCTGGTCTGGCAATATTTTTAATTTGATTGCGATTAATCTCGTTAGAGATAAACGCGCCTGCGCAATTGAGCTGCTCTTGCAGGGTAAGTAAAGCATAAGAGTTGGTGGTGTTTAAAAATGGTCCTGCAATCCACTCAATGCCCATTTCATAAGCTTTAAACGCGACACCAGTATTGTTTGTGACAATACGCTTAGGCTTAACCACTTCTAACACTCTTACCGCTTCGAGGTAATCTTTGCCAATAAGCACTGCTGGAAACCAAGGGATGAGTCTTGGGTTACGCAAAAATATGTCGATGTACTTGTTGTCATTCTTCTTAAAGCTTTCTGGCAGCTTAAAGTAGATATCGGCCTGGGTAACATCACACAAGTTAACGTCTTTTTCATCGCTGATAAGCAAAGACAGGGTTGGCGTTTCAGTGACTTTTGGGCGTTTAGGTAACTTGGGCAAGGTTACAGCGCCTATGTATTCTCGTTGAGTTAGCTGTAACAGTAATTCATTTTTAAGCTGGGTTAATTGGCTAAACGGCAGGCTTAAGTCAGCATCTAAGCCGTCAAAGTTGAATGCTTGTAACTGGTAGCCACTGCTTTTTAAGCTTTTAAAGCGCTTTTCAATTGCCGCTTCATCAACGCGAGATTCAGTGGCTTTGGTTAAGGTCAGTGTCGAGTTAATGACAAAGTGTTGCTCTGGAGTGCTAACCGCTATTGATAACGGCTGCGCCACTTTACCGGAAAATGCCAGTGACAGTGTTGGTTTTGCAATACTTAAGTGATTAATTTTTTCTGCAACTAGCTGCACAATCGCGTCTTTTTCAGACGACAATGTTTGTTGTGCTTCTTGAATTTGCACCACAGATATTGCATTACTTTTGTCGTTAGCATGCTTAAAACTGTTATCGCGCGGGTTATCGATAAACATGTCTTTGGTGAGATTACCCTTTAAAAATGAGTTGGTAAAATCACGATTAAATACCCGGTGTAAATTAGAGTCATCGGCTAGCAGTTTGCCGGTATCGATAAATTTATCAATTTGCTTGCGCCAGCTATCTACTACAGTGTGGACATATTGAGCGCCTTTAATACGGCCTTCAATTTTAAGTGAATCAACACCCGCATCGACCAGTTCAGGTAAGTCAAAATAGGCTGAGTTGTCTTTTAAATTGAGCGGAAACTTATTGCCCGCGGCAGTAATTTCGTATTCGTCACGACAGGCCTGGCTACAACGGCCACGGTTACCCGAATTACCGACACTGACTGAGCTTGAATAGCACTGGCCAGAGAAAGCAATACACAATGCACCATGAACAAACACTTCGGTCAGCACGTCGTGATCGTGGGCTAGGGTGGTGAGGCTTTTTATTTCGCCAAGGTTTAACTCGCGCGATAAATTAACGCGTGTGGCGCCAATTTTAGCTAAAAAGCCTATTTGACCTTCATTGTGGGTTGTCAGCTGGGTTGAGGCGTGAATGGCTAAGCTAGGGAAATGCTTGCTGACCAAATTAAACAGACCGAGGTCTTGCACGATAATGCCGTCGATGCCGGTATTAACCAATTGATTGAGCAACTTAACCAATGTTGGAATTTCGTTCTCAAGAATAACGATATTCATGGTGAGAAACACTTCACATTGGTATTGATGAGCAAGTGCGATAACACCAATTAAGTCATCGAAGGATAAGTTGGCTGCTCGGTTACGGGCGTTGAAGGTATCTAAGCCACAATAAACGGCGTTAGCACCGGCTATAATCGCAGCTTTAATCGCATCGACATCTCCACCTGGCGCCAATAATTCGATTTTTCTATTCATGATATTTTCGCTTTGTTAAGTCGTTAGTTATAAATTTTATAAGCCGATTTTACGTGTATCTGAAACGGATTACTATTGATTAGCGAATGCGAATGTATTCATTTTTTTGGGATAAATGAAACAAAAAAGGTCTTCATGATTGCAATGTAATGCAATAGGAAGACCTTAATGCTAACCATCTATCTATTCATGCGCATTGACTAATACGTATTCCATAAGGGGATTAGCCTCTGGCTTCTGCTTCCGCTTGGCTTGCAAGGTATTCGTCAAATGTACCTTGAAAGTTAATCAATTTTTTGTCTTTGACATCAATAATACGCGTTGCCAAAGATGACACAAATTCGCGGTCATGGCTGACAAATATCAATGTGCCTTCAAATAATTTCAAGGCTTGATTTAACGCTTCAATAGCTTCCATATCCATGTGGTTGGTTGGCTCATCCATTACCAGTACGTTAATATCCATCATCATTAACTTACCGAATAATAAACGGTTTTTCTCCCCACCAGAACAGTTGCGGACTTTTTTGTTGGCATCGTCATCTGAGAATAGCAAACGGCCTAACATACCTCGAACCATCAAATCATTGTGTTTTGGTGTGCGCCATAGCGACATCCAATCAAATAAAGTCATGTCATTATCAAAGTCAGCGGTACTGTCTTGTGGACAATAACCAATCGCGGCATTTTCAGACCATTTAATACGGCCATGATTATGCTGTAATTCATCAACTAAACAACGAAGTAGCGTGGTTTTACCCACACCGTTTTCACCAATAATCGCCAGTTTTGAACCCGCTTCAAGAATAAGATCACCGTGTTCGAATAACACTTCATCAAATCCGTGTGACAATTCTTCTAGCACCAGTGCTTGGCGATGCAATTTCTTGCTTTCGGTAAAGCGAATTGATGGGGTAATGCGGCTAGATGATTTAACGTCATCAAGCTTAATTTTATCCATTTTTTTAGCACGCGAGCTAGCTTGTTTCGCTTTAGATGCGTTGGCACCAAAGCGGTTAACGAAGTCTTGTAGCTCGTCAATCTCAGCACTTTTCTTAGCATTACCGGCTAATAGTTGTTCACGTATTAAGCCTGATTGTGCCAAGAAGTATTCGTAGTTACCTGGGTAAACTCGTAATTCGCCGTAATCGATGTCAGCCATGTGGGTACAAACAGAGTTCAAGAAATGTCTGTCATGCGAAATGATGATCATGGTGCATTTACGTTTGTTTAGCTCGGTGGCTAACCAACTAATGGTATGAATATCCAAGTTGTTGGTTGGCTCATCGAGTAACAAGATGTCTGGGTTAGCAAATAAAGCCTGTGCCAGTAGCACGCGCAATTTCCAACCTGGAGCAACTTGTTGCATTAAGCCAAAGTGGAATGACTCTTCAATGCCTGCTTCTAACAGAATTTCGCCGGCGCGACTTTCTGCAGTGTAGCCGTCCATTTCTGCAAACTGGCTTTCTAAATCGCCTACTCGCATGCCGTCTTCGTCGGTCATTTCAGCTTTAGCATAAATGCTGTCACGTTCTTGTTTCACTTTCCACAGGCCAACATCGCCCATGATCACAGCATCAACAACGCTGTATTGCTCAAAGGCAAACTGATCTTGGCTCAGGGTACCGACTTTAAAGCCAGGTGTAATCGACACGTTGCCTGAGGTTGGGGCTAGGGCGCCACTCAAGATTTTCATGAACGTAGACTTACCACAGCCATTTGCGCCGATTAAACCGTAACGGTTACCGTGACCAAATTGAGCCGAGATGTTTTCAAATAATGGCTCAGGGCCAAACTGCATGGTGATATTAGCGGTAGAAATCAAAGCAATGTTCCAACTGTGTACTAACTGAGTATTTATCAACAAAGGGCGAGTAAACAGCCGTGTGAGAATAAGACAGACGCGAGTATATGTAAGTAAATAGGCCGCGGATTATACAGGTTAGGGTTAATTTGTCGATTTATAATCTGCTAATATTGTCTATCTGTGCCTTTATATGCAGATGCGCTTAACCCCGCGGGTTAAAAGTACGATTACGCTAAATGGGTTAATCTGTGTGCAATTGATTTGACCTGGGGATAAATGGCCACATTCGCTCAGGTATCAGGGTTATGGTATCTGCGGGTAGGAAGGCTTGCTGGCTTCAGAATAGGGCATCAATAGGCGATTTAAACTGTCACAGTTGCTCCGTTAACCCTTATATACTGTTAAGGATAAAGCTCGGTGATATTTGCTCCGCGCTTTATCCTTTATGTTTACATAACAGTATCGATAAGTTAACTGCCGATTAGTTGGCTATCGATAAGTCTGATTCTGCCGCGGCAAGCATGGCAAATTCTTCATCGGCACTTTTGGCGACCAAGCGTGATGAGCTGTAGCCAAAGTAATAAGCAGCGCCAATCACAAATAAGCCTATTGTGAACAAGAATGCCCGTGGATCGAAGGCATACACACCTGTTAATGCGATTAAAGACAAGACTAACGCAATACTTGAGGTGACAATGCCGCCAGGGGTTTTGTATGGACGGATCAACTCAGGCTGCTTGATACGTAATATAATATGACTGAGTGCCATTAACGCATAAGACACAGTTGCGCCAACAACTGCCATCGCTAGCAGTAAATCACCTTCGCCGCTTAATGAAGCCAAAAAGCCAAATATTGCAGGTACGATTAATGCGCGAGCGGGGACTTTACGTGAGGTGGTAATCGATAATGAACGGGGGATATAACCCGCACGTGATAACGCAAACACTAACCGGCTATAACCATAAATAATAGAGAAGAATGAGGCCACTAAACCTGCTAAACCTAAAATATTAACCATCGTTGCTAAGCCATTATTGCCGGTGAGATTGAGCGCATCAACTAATGGCACTGCGCTGGCTCCCATGGCCGTTGCACCGCCAGCACCTGGTACTAATACCACCACGAGTAAGGCCGTAAACAGTAAAAATATCATCGCGCCAATAATGCCTTTTGGTACATCTTTGGCTGGATCTTTGGCTTCTTCAGCGGCTAACGGCACGCCTTCAACCGCTAAAAATAACCACATGGCAAACGGCAGTGCAGCCCAAACACCGTACCAACCTAAGGGTAAAAACTCACTGGCACCTGCAGCATCAGTAACCGCAATATCATAAAGCCGGGTTGCATCAAAGTTGCCAATAAGCACCACTGCAGTGGCAATAATAGCGATAACAGCTAATCCACTGATCACCATCATCACTTTAAGAGCTTCACCCACACCAGCGAGATGAATGCCCACAAACACTAAATAGAAGAGTGCATAAACCCAAGGACCATTAAAGCCGAGTAATTCTTGCACCGCAGAACCAATAAAAATCACGATTGCAGCAGGCGCGAGAGCATATTCAATTAATACGGCTAGTCCGGTTAAGTAACCACCAGCAGGGCCCATGGCTTGGCGAGCAAAACTGTAACCGCCACCCGCGGCAGGAATAGCCGCTGACATTTCAGCCAAAGATAACACTAAAGCTAAATACATGATCGCCATTAATATCGCTGCTATGGCAAATCCGCCCCAGCCAGCTTCAGCGATGCCAAAGTTCCACCCAGCAAAATCACCAGAAATAACGTATGACACGCCCAAACCTGCTAGTAACACCCAGCCGGCGGTACCGCCTTTTAGTTGCCTTTTGGCAAGGTACTCTTTGTTGTTCTCTGACATAATTAACTCTCCAGTAGTATTTAATTTTTATTTCGAATGAGTATTTAACATATTGAATTTATTCGCCGTTATTCAGCGATTAAAAAATTTTGCCTTGGCTGTTGGTGTTCAATCACATCGTCTTGAGTGCGATCTTTTAAATTGACTCCTGTTAGTTTGAGTTTTTTGGCCTCGGTTAATAAATACATCGCACGTTTAGCGGCCTCTTTATAAGGCAACCCCGCAGGGCGAATGTTAGAAATACAATTTCGACAGGCATCATTAAGTCCTGTTTTAGGTGCCCAAGTCAGATATAACCCGAGGCTGTCTGGTGAGCTGAGTCCCGGGCGTTCGCCGATAAGCACCATCACCACTTGGGCATTTAACAGCTGGCCAATATCATCGCCTATGGCCACTCGGCCTTGTTCAACCAAGGTAATTGGCGCGATTTTCCACTGTGTGATTTGCGGCTTGAGTAGGGTGAGTAATTCGTTGATAAAAGCTTGAGCATTAAGCTGCACCGCCAGTGATGACAAACCATCAACCACCACAATGGCAAGATCGTATTGGCTGTGGGGCGTTGGTCCTTGGCTATTCATGTGGCTTAATAAGCTGTCACGACCACTTTGGGACAGTTTTCGGCCAAGATCAGGGCGTTGCAAATAGGTAATACGATCATCTGCCTGACTGTGAACCTTGATTGGGCTAACCCTATCCAGTAAAGGAATACTGGCCAGTTGTGCTGCGAGTGCATCAATGTCCAGAGGGAAATTTACCGCGTCGCGAGCTTGTGCATGCGATAATTGAAACGCTAACAATTCTGCTGTGGGTAAACTAATGCCTGCTCTACCAAGACCAATGCGGGCGTCAGTAAAGCGGCGCAGATCGCGCCAAGGATTGGCCACCACCTTGCCATTATCTTGATGTGATATGCCAGTATCGACAGCATTATTAGATTGCTTTACATCAGGCGTGCTCATTTTGCGCCTCCTTGCAAAGCATAAAGCGGTTTGGCAAATGCGCTGGGTAGCGTGCTCGATAAAACAAAGTCGGTGTTATTTTTCATGATGTTCATTTTGGTTAGCCAGTGTTCAAACTCGGGCGCGGGATACGCGTCCAGTACTCGGCGGACATACAAGGCATCATGAAATGAGGTGGTTTGATAATTAAGCATAATGTCGTCTGACCCAGGAATACCCATCACAAACGAGCAACCGGCAACGCCTAATAGGGTGAGCAGATTGTCCATGTCGTTTTGGTCAGCTTCAGCGTGGTTTGTGTAGCAAACATCACAGCCCATTGGCACGCCTAATAATTTGCCGCAGAAATGATCCTCTAACCCTGCGCGGGTGATTTCTTTACCATCAAATAAATATTCAGGACCAATAAAGCCCACTACTGTGTTGACCAGTAATGGTGAAAACTTGCGCGCGACGGCATAGGCCCTAGCTTCACAGGTTTGTTGGTCTAACCCATGGTGAGCATTAGCAGACAACGAGCTGCCTTGACCTGTTTCAAAATACATCACGTTATTGCCAACCGTGCCCCTGTGTAGGCTTAATGCGGCATCTTGCGCTTCAGCTAAGGTATTGAGATTAAATCCGAAACTGGAGTTGGTTGCTTCAGTTCCGCCAATCGATTGAAACACCAAATCGACCGGGGCACCTGCTTCAATGCATTCAATGGTGTTGGTGACATGGGTGAGCACGCAGCTTTGGGTCGGGATATCATACTTTTGGATCACATCATCCATTAACTTCATTAGCTTAATCGCTTGTGCCACGTTATCGGTTGCAGGATTAATGCCGATAACCGCATCACCATTGCCATATAGCAAACCATCAAGTATTGACGCCGCGATGCCGTTAACATCGTCGGTTGGGTGGTTAGGTTGTAAGCGGGTCGATAAGTGTCCGGGTAAGCCTATGGTATTTCTAAAAGCGCTAGTGACATGGCATTTTTTAGCCACAAGAATAAGATCTTGATTACGCATGATTTTACTTACCGCAGCAGCCATTTCTGGGGTAATACCCATTCTGACTGCGGCTAATACTTGCGGTGTGGCGTAGTCACTTAACAGCCAATTACGAAAATCACCAACGGTTAAATGGCTAATATAAGCAAATGCTTGGGTGTCGTGTTCATCGATGATTAAGCGGGTCACTTCATCTTGCTCATAGGGAATGAGAGCGTCATTAAGAAACGTTTTTAAGGGCACATCAGCGAGTGTCATTTGAGCAACGGCTCGTTCTTTGGCTGATAAGGCAATTACGCCCGCTAAGCGATCACCCGAGCGCTGCGGCGTTGCCTTGGCCATTAGCTGGGCCAAGTCTTTAAATTGATATGTTTGGCTACCTAGAGTGTAGCGATACGAATGGCTCATTTATTACCTCACCGTCAACGATCAAACCTTGGTACAGGTTTTGCTGCTGTAATCGTTAATCAACTCATTTAATTAATTCAATACCAGCTTAATTCGTACCAAGTGGCTATCAAGTTTCGGCAAAGTCATTTTTTATGTTTTATATCAGAAAGATAAAATGGATTTAATCAAGATAATAAGGTGGGGTTAATCAATCTTTAACGCTAGGAGATGACAGATGGAGCACCATTTTAATCAGCTCGCACCAAAAAAGAGCGTGGTGCAAACCAATGACATCGATGAGCAAGCGCATAATTTAACCCAATGGCAGCAAGTTTATGATCAGGTCAGTAACGGCAGTTTTTATGGCTGTATTGAGGGCCTTGATTATCCAGACATGCACTTATTCAAAGAATTTACTCAACGAGCATTAAGGCAGCAGTGCAACATTGCGCCTAATTCTATTTGGTTGGGCATTCCATGTCGTTCTGAGCAAAGTAAAATAAATGGTTTACAGCTTGATACTCATCAGTTGATGTGTCGAAGCAGTGATTATGATTTTGAGTTAATCACCCCTGAGCAATTTACTATTTATGGTGTGGTGCTTAATCAACACAGCTTATATTCCATGGCTGAAATACAAGGGCTGTCGTTGAAGAACTTATCAACGCGAGGAGCGGAACGGATTGATTGCAATCCAATTTTACTCAATCAAACTCGTTTGATGATTGAAAAGTTGATTAACCACAGTGAATTAGGCTTGCGAACCGATCTACAGCAAGACATGTTAAGCACCTTAGCACTGAATTTATTAAGCCAACCAGCATCAACGCAAACGGTGGCCCCCAGTTATCAACATCGTTTAGCCATCGTTGAAAAAGTTAAAGCCTTTATCGATGACCATCCGCAACAGGCCGTGACCATCACTCAACTTTGTGAGCTTACTTTTGTTAGCCGCCGCACCCTGCAGTATAGTTTTGAGAGTATTTTAGGCATTAATCCATTGCGTTTTTTACGATTAACCCGTTTGAATAATGTTAGGCGAGAGCTTAAACAGCCTGATCTACACCATCCTATTTCAGTGATTGCGGCAAACTGGGGTTTTTGGCATCCAGGCCAATTTACTAAAGATTACACCCAATTATTTGGCGAGAATCCATCTCTTACCCGTCAGCGATATCAGCCAGCTCAACCTTAACTCATCACAATCGTTAGAGTGTCACATCGCGATAATTAGGCGCACCAAATCAATTGAACTTAAGCCGATGGCTAAGCGTATCAATTGCGCTGCCGGTGATTAATTAATCATCTTCAGCTAACATTAACTGTTATCTACTAATATCAACTAATATGAATAACCATCAATTACCGTAATGACACTTGATCAGAAGAGGGAACTTATGCAGCACAAATCCGTCGATAATATTCCGCAAGAAGCCTTTGATTGGTATGACGCCTATGCTCATGGTGGCATGGACCGACGTACCTTTATGACTAAATTAGGCTCGTTAGTGGCGTTAGGTTATTCAATGAGTGTTCTGACCTCAGCGTTACTGCCTAATTATGCCTTAGCTGAGCAAGTGTCATTTAATGATGCCGACATTAAAGCCACTTATACCCAATTTGATTCGCCTTTAGGTTATGGCAAAGGCCAGGGCTATTTAGTTGAGCCCACCAATAAAACCGCTTTATTGCCAGTGGTATTAGTAGTTCATGAAAATCGTGGTTTAAATCCATATATTGAAGATGTTGCTCGCCGTTTAGCGAAAGCGGGTTTTATTGCATTTGCGCCAGATGCGCTTTTTTCACTCGGCGGTTATCCTGGCAATGACGATGAAGGTCGGGCAATGCAGCAATCATTAGACCGAAGCAAAATTGAGCAAGACTTTGTTGCCGCGGCAAAGTTTTTGAAAGGCCATCAGCAAAGTAATGGCAAGCTGGGCGCGGTCGGCTTTTGTTTTGGTGGTTATATTGTGAATTATCTTGCCGCCGTGGAGGCTAATTTAATTCAAGCTGGGGTGCCTTTTTATGGCACCCCAGCGGCTAAAGCACTTAGAAAAAACATCAAAGCCCCTTTACTGATTCAGTTAGCTGAATTAGATGAAAGAGTGAACGCAACATGGCCAGAATATGAGGAGGATTTAAAAGCCGTTAATGTGCCATATCAAATGCACATGTATAACAAAACCAACCACGGATTTCATAACGACTCTACCGGCCGTTATGATGAAGCCAATGCAGAGCTTGCGTGGCAGCGAACATTAGATTTTTTCAATAAACAAATTAGTTAACCATTTTATTTTAATGATAAATATCTACATGGATGTGGATATAGGAAAGTAAATTTGAATACTTGTGCCTTTATTTAATTCAGACTTTACGACAATCTTGGCGTCATGTTGCTCGAGTATTTGTAGCACTATTGACATACCGATACCCGTTCCAGTCCCGACGGGTTTTGTGGTGTAAAATGCATCAAATATTCTTTGCTGAACCTCTTCTGACATTCCACAACCATTATCGGTAACATTTAATAATATCTCATCATTAACTTGAGTCAGATCGACACCTATCTTTGAGGTATGATTTGTCATGTACTCGCATGCCTGTATGGCGTTAACCAGAATATTAATGAGCACTTGATTGAGCTCACCAGAGTTAAAGATGATCTTTGGCACTGGTTGTAGATTTTGTGTAACAAGGACATTTTTAAGTTTCGGTCCTAATAACTTTAACGCTATCTCAACTGCAAGCAGTAGA
>NZ_JACJER010000081.1:0-21497 GCF_014164185.1 Shewanella sp. SG44-6
CCCCAAAATTAGCTCACGAAGGTTAATCGATAAATTACTCTGTACGGTTTCTTGTATTTCAGTTGATCTGTTCAGTTAAGCGACTTCAGCAAATATCTTGCAGTAAATGGATTACCGCGGCTGTATTGACCTTTACATACAAAGGTTAGGATTACGGCTTAACTGTTGGGATTTAACTGTTGGGATTTAACTGTTGGGATTTAACTATTGAGGTTTAACCTACACGGTGATATTCAGGGCGAAAATGAATAGTATTAATTTACCCAACTGAATCTAAACCTTCCAGCACTAATACTAATCTAATCTTAACCTCAGTCATCCCCCATAACAGCAGAACGCGGTGTATTTTAACACCTCTAACACTATCCTCTTAAGCACATATGTCTCTTCATCAGCTTGGTTATTTTTAGCAGTAACACTGTCTATTTAACCTGAACTCGGGATAAGCATTGGACAAGAAAAGCCTGAAGGAGTGATGTTAAATAGGGCAGGCAAAAAGCGGATTGTAGCGCGACTGATATACCTAACGTCAGCTTAACCCTATGACTAACACTGATAACTGAAACTGAATCGCCATAATATGGAGCATGAAGGGATCAATGAGCGGCATTTAAGCTTGTTATCGGTGACAACAAGCTATTCAGAGGACATCGCTTATCACCTCTTTACGTTAGCGATTAACTATTGCTCAAAGCGTCGCAAGATGACACGTAACTGTCTAACTCAATATTCCCTTGTAAAATAATCCCATGATAATGTGCTTTTACCAGTTGATAATCTATGCTCGGCGCAAAATAGTAAGTCACCTCTTCCGCCCCAGTTTGCTCAACGGGTATAAGTTGTAATTCTCCCCAGGGTGCGATGTTAGAAGTGAGTGTGTCTTTAACATAGTACTGATAGGATTCAACCGCATCTGAGGCTTGTCTTATCAGCGCAAATTGCTGTCGCCCGTTGAGTAAATACTCACGAATTTGAATGGCTAAGGTATCAACATCTCTGAGCGGTATGCTATTTGATTGGTAATGGCTGACTTCACCATCAACATCAACACGGGAGCCGAGACCGTGATGGTCTAGAGTGACTTGCATGTCTCGGGCACGAAAGCCGGTCACTTGTTGATGAAACTTATGCGTTAGCCATTCATGAGTGGTATTTGACCAGGATAACTCAGTGCGCTGCTGGTATTGAGTGCCAATACCTAAAATACTGGCTTTACTTGTTGAGGTAATAACGGCTGATTTACCCTGCCAGTTCTCGGTGCGGGTCATGTTGCCCATGTGCAGACCACTGAGAAAAATAGAGTAACTAAAGTTTCGCTGACACTCTTGCTCAACCTCAGCGGCCATGGCACTACTACTGTGCAGCAATCCACTTGAAAAACCGAGAATCATCAGTACTCTCGTTGCCGCTAAACAAGCTGTGGTTGATACATTAATATGACAACACCTTGTCAGTATCGGTCTTATTGGTGCCATTGATGTTACTAGAAAAAGCATTTCGGGTTTCTTTTCCTTTAAAAATAGGAATCGCATGAAGGCCTTATAAGCAATAATAAGACCTTAGGAAATATCGACTTAAAAAACTTCATTTACATTTAAGTAGAAGTTAGTGTCATTCTCCCCCACCCCAACGTCAAAACGTAAATTAATATTGTCTTTAATTTTAAAGCGGAATCCAGTGCCGTAGGCGGTTAATAGAGTATCCGTTAAATCACTGACTTTAGGCGCAACACTGCCGACCGAGCCCCAAAATACCATGCCATAGCGCTGAAATATTGGTAATCGATATTCAACCTGTCCCATCATCATTTGCTCATCGCGATATCGGCCTCTAATGTAACCGCGCATCGCATCTGAACCGCCAAGGTCAGGTAAAAGATTCCACGGCACGTCACCACTGGTAAGGTGACCTTGAACTTGCCAAGCGATTAATCCAGGTGTTGTCCCTAAATCGATATAATTAGCTAATTCAATATTATAGGTAGAAAACGAATCGAATTGGTCATTTTGATATAATCCAGCATCCAGCTGAAACAACCAACCTTTTGTGGCATTCAAACGATAATCTCTTGAGTCATAAATACTGGTGATAACAACACCTGAGCTAAAATTATCTGGCAAAAGGCTATTTGCATCAACAGGGGCTTGGGTGGCAACTAATTCTAGACTGTCTGCTGTGGTATAAATAAAATCAGCACCTACGCCAATAAAATAGTTATCGGCGACTTCGGTCATCCAGCGCGGTTTAAAACTATACAGTTGTTCTTTGAATTCGTGATGATTAAGGTCTTGATCGCCTTGTTCAATCCCAACACCATAATACACTGCTGCTTCATTGTGCAGCTCTAAATCAAGCAGCAATCGCTGCTTACCTTGATTTAAAAACGTCATGTTCTCGACTGTAACGCCATAGGATTGATTCATTGATGCAAACGAGTTCAATACTAATGATGAGGGCTGCTCTTCACTGGATGCATTATCGGTTTTATATAACCCTACCATTAATAGCCCTACACCAAACTTCTTCTCTGGGGTGTAATAAGCCGTAGGCAAATAGCTCATATCAATGGCTTTAGTGTCATCAAACTCACCATCGGCACCAAACACAGACAAAATATTATCAATCCATGTGGGTTGCATGTCTTTGGGGGTTTCAAAAAGAGGTTCAACTGCGTTGGCGGCGTTAGAAAAAATAAATAGTGCTAAAAGTAAGGTCCGTTTCATAAAAACTCTATTAAATGTAAAAAGAATTAGGCTTGCATGATGACTTCCATGCCAATGATTGAATCAAGCTTGTGTTAGTTGGCTCCGTAATACTGAGTGGTAAAAGCTGTTGTCGATACAATGGTTTCAAATTCAATAACGATCAAATCTTCAAGTATTATCCTCGCTATCACTCAATACTAACTGAATAAAAACTTAAGCCTTACTGAAGATAACGCTTATTTGAGTCAGAGTTTAACCATTATCTCTTCCTCAAGCATCACTGTAGACATACTCTATTTGGCATCATTTACGTCAATGATACCACTAGTGGTCATAATGCCTGCTAATATAGCATATTCAGTGGTTAATATTGATGATAACTCCGAGCTCAGCCGATGAGACTCACTCGGGGGAAATGTATAACATCAGCTATATTTAGGTGGGTTGCTACAGGATTTTGATTCATTAGACAAGAGTATACAAACGACAAATTCAGTAATATATGCCTCATTTAATCAGTGATCCATCTGCAAGTAAAAATTATTTCCTTAGATATATCATCCAGCGCGCAAGTAAGGTATAACGACGCTATGAAAACGCCTATACGATTACAACCACTGGTTGACGATGGTCTCGTCGATGAAGTGATAAGCCAACTCATGAGTGGCAAAGAAGCTACGGTCTATATGATCAGATGTGGCGATGCGATCCGCTGCGCGAAAGTGTATAAGGAAGCCACTAAACGCAGCTTTAAAAAAGCAGCACAATATCAAGAAGGTCGAAAAACCAAAAACAGTCGTCGTGGTCGAGCCATGGAAAAAGGCTCTAAATACGGTCGAGAAGAACAAGAAAAAGCCTGGCAAAATGCCGAGGTCGACGCATTATACAAATGCGCGGCGGCTAAAATTAGAGTACCTGTGCCTTATGGCTGCTTTGATGGTGTGCTATTAATGGAGTTGATCACCAATATTCATGGTGATGTTGCACCGCGATTAAACGACGTAACACAAATGAATGTCGAGCAAGCACAAAGCCAGCATTATATTATGATGGGCTATGTTGTGCGTATGCTATGTGCGGGTATTGTGCATGGCGATTTGTCTGAGTTTAACGTGCTGGTCGACAAAGATGGTCCAGTGATCATTGACTTGCCTCAAGCTGTTGATGCATCAGCCAACAATAATGCCAAAGCAATGTTATTTCGTGATGTGAATAATATGACTGACTATTATTCACAATTTGCTCCGGAATTAGCCGCGACAAAATACGCTAAAGAAATGTGGGCCTTGTATGAACAAGGTGAATTAACACCCGAAACACAGTTAACCGGTTTGTTTGAAGAAGACACCACAGCCGCTGATGTCGATTCTGTATTAGAAGAAATCAACGCTGCTTTTGAAGAAGCTCAAGAAAGACGCGAGCGCATGAGCGAAGCGAACAACGACGAGTATTAAATCGATAGTTCATTCATGTGAATACCTAGGGAGACGTACGGACAAATTATCGAAGCTTTTATAGAAGATATAGTCTGGTTAATGTCTCCCTATTCTTTAGCCCTAATGAAAACGCAGAATCACGTACGCCCCCCCTTGTTAATTAAGCAGCAAGTTGTGTAAATATAAACGCTAGCTGCCTAAACTCTTCCGATTTGTGCAACCATAGCTAATCCTATTACGAACAAATACAATAATGTCCTTATGGCTAAATCAGATCCTTTTTCCGCCATAGTCAGCAGAGAACCTTACCCTTGGCACACAGGCAAAATAATCAATTTACCCGCCTTACATAACCTTACTTTTATCATGGTTAATTAGGTGTATAATAAGATTGAAAGTTAACAAGGAGAATATTATGAATAGCTATGTTGTATCAGTATTACTCGTTTGTCTTACTACTTCTTTGCCTGTTACTGCTATTGGAAATGAAAATGGATCCATGAGAATGTCTCAGATGCCTGTATTTTCCGATTTTGATAAGAATCAAGACAAATTGATATCTGAAGAGGAATTTGTGCAATTTCAAAAAGCACGGCAAGAGTTGCATCAATCTGAAGGGCGCATGTTAAAAAATGCCTCACGTGATGGTATGTTTGAACGTATCGATTTGGATCACAATAAGTTTATTGATGCTGAAGAGTTTCAATCTCATCGTGAAATGATGAGAAAGTCTAAATAATCTCTGCTCGGAACAATAATCAATGTCACTTTAGAGAGGTCATCAACATCACCTCTCTTTTTAAATACACGACACGGTAGCACATGAGATTTAGCCATCTCAATCAGCATAATAGAACGCCTAACTCCCACTTCCAAACAAACACCATTCAAACTTGGCTTTATCGGGCTATGCTTTGTGCTGTTCTCTGTAAAGCCATAGACATCAATTTGCCAGTGAAAATAATATCACTATATTGTCGGCGTTTTTATACGCTTGCGATGATTTTATCCCGAGCAAACATCGCCTTGCTCCTTTGGCTTATTAATGTTGGCTATGTGTAGGTAAATGGCTAAAACACTGGGTCACACAGTCTCAGGTACTCATTGCTGCGTCGAATATCATAGCCTCACTATCACGAAGCCTCACCAAGCTAAAACGGATAAATTATTCTGCCGCGACAAGCTTGCTTTTAAACACGCCGTAAAAGGCAATGCAGGCACCTGCAAAACCTAAGAAAGAACACACCAGACGATAGTCATTGTTGTCGATAAAGAAATTAGCCACACTGAATACCAATAAAATCAATAAACCAATATTTTTGGTCATCATCATTTTAGGCTCAAACATCAGCCATTGTTCGCATTTAGGGCATTGTGTTTCAACGCCATGTTTACCTTTGCGTACTTGTTTAAGTGCCTTGCGGGCAAACACACCCTGACAACGAGGACATTCCATTTCACATCACCTTTAATGATTTTTAATCAATATAATACAATGAATTAACTTAGTATCAAAGCTTATCATTCAACCCAATTTCTGATAAGTATAACAAACACCTTTAATTATTTATTAATTTTAACGATCGCTCAAAATCATATTTGAACGAATGTTACAGTTAGTTTATAGTCAAGGGAACTCGGGCATGATTAGCAAAATAAACACCGCATAGATGTGGATATTAACAACCTAGCTTGGCTACTTACTCAGAGCTTCAGCATTGACCATACACTCACAGAGCAACAATCATGAATAAAGTCATTGGATTTGATGTTTATGGCACCTTAGTGGATCCGCTAGAGATGGGCCAACATCTGCAACAACTGATTGGCGATAAAGCGCTAGAGTTTGCGCAACTGTGGCACGATAAAAAAGTCGAGTATGCGTTCCGTCGCGGATTAATGCAGCAATATGCAGATTTTGCAGTTTGTACTCAACAAGCACTGCAATATTGTTTGACGGTTTACAACCTTACCCTCACTGCAAGTGCACAACAGCAACTGCTGGCAAAATTTAGTCAACTATCGGCCTTTGAGGATGTTATTGTTGGCCTAGCATTACTGCGCAATCAAGGCCATACCCTAGTCGCATTTTCAAATGGTCCAGAACTAGCCGTGCGCAATTTAATGCATAATGCTGGCGTGTTACCTCAATTACATGATGTCATCAGCGTGGACGACCTACAGACCTTTAAACCTAATCCTGCGGTTTACCATTATTTAATCAACCGCACTCAAACTGATCCCACTCATTGTTGGATGGTATCGAGCAATCCCTGGGATGTTATTGGTGCAAAAGCTGCTGGACTTAACACAGCTTGGATCCAACGCGACAGTAAAAAAGTATTTGATCCCTGGGGCATTGAGCCAGACTTAACCGTCAGCAATTTAATCGAATTAAGTGAACAGTTAAAAGCCAGGTAATAAATAACTAACATGTTGCATTTAAACAATAAAAGCATAACTCATACGCGTTGATGCTAATACATTATAGCGATACACGCTACACTCATAATATTGTGCTAAGCGCATTATAAATTTACATAACCTGCTATCAGGTTGTACAAGGATATTTTATGACTAACCAATATACTCCACCTAAAGTTTGGCAAAATAATACCAATGGAGCTAACAAGTGGGCGAGCATTAATAGCCCTGAGTCAGGTGCTAGATTCGATAAACAACTGCCTGTCGGTAAGCATTCTTTACAACTCTATTCCCTTGGTACACCCAACGGGCAAAAAGTAACTATTCTGTTAGAAGAGTTACTTGCATTAGGTATTAAAGAAGCGGAATACGATGCTTATCTGATTAACATCGGAGAAAAAGATCAATTTTCGTCAGGGTTCGTTGCAGTCAATCCAAACTCAAAAATTCCTGCTTTATTGGATAAATCTGCTGATGAAGATGTGACTGTGTTTGAATCAGCTTCAATTTTGGTTCATCTAGCAGAGAAATTTGACCAATTCCTGCCTAAAGATGGCAAAGCCAGAACGCAAACATTTAACTGGCTGTTCTGGGCCCAAGGCTCTGCCCCATTCCTTGGCGGGGGTTTTGGTCATTTTTACGCTTATGCCGATGAAAAGCAGGAATACCCGATTAACCGTTTTGCAATGGAAGTGAAACGCCAATTAGATGTGTTGGATAAACGACTGGCAAGTAACACCTTTGTAACCGGTGAAGAATACACCATTGCAGACATCGCCATATGGCCTTGGTATGGCAACTTAGTCTTAGGTAATTTATACAGTGCCGCTGAGTTTTTAGATGTTGCCAGCTATAAAAATGTAACTCGTTGGGCTAATGAAGTATTAGCGCGCCCGGCTGTTCAACGTGGCAAAATAGTCAACACTTCATGGGGCGAACCATGGGAAATGTTACCAAATCGTCACAGTGCAGCAGACATTGATGCCGTATTAGCATTGAAGCTTTAATCTAAGTCCACAAATAACAGCTGATGAGCTAACCTCGTCAGCGTATTAAAAAAGCCTTCTGCAACACAGAAGGCTTTTTATTTGATTCACGTTATGAAAGTGCTCTCAATGCAATTAGGTAAATACTCGCATTTCACAATGATTAGATGCTCATGGCAAGCTCAGCACCTTGGCGGATAGCCCGTTTAGCGTCTAACTCTGCAGCTACATCTACCCCGCCAATTAAGTGCACTGGCAAGCCACTGCGCTTCATTTCATCAACCAAGCTGAGGTTAGACATTTGTCCTGCACACAACACCACGTTATCAACAGCCAGAATTTCAGATTGTTCGCCGACTTTAATATGCAGCCCTTGCTCATCAAACTTTTCGTAGCTTACACCGGTTTTCATGTGAACCTGATGCTGTTTTAACACACTACGATGGATCCAACCGGTTGTTTTACCTAAGCCTTTACCCATTTTGGTGGTTTTACGTTGCAATAAATACACTTCACGGCCAGGGACATGTTCAGCTTCTTCAGTTAATCCGCCAGCGTGTTGATAGGTCTTATCAATGCCCCACTGCTTTAACCATTTATCGGGTTGCAAGGTGCTCGATTCTAATTCACATAAGAAATGCGCCATGTCAAAACCGATACCGCCAGCACCAATTAGGGCTACGGTTTTACCAATCTCAACTTGGCCAGTTAATACTTGTTGATAATCGACCACTTTAGGATTATCAAAACCCGGTAGTTTTAAAGCGCGAGGGACAACACCTGAAGCAATGACCACTTCATCGAATTTCTCAGTAGCTAATACCGCTGCATCTAATTTAGTGTTAAGACGTAATTCAACCTTATGCAGCCTAATTTGATTCATAAAGTATCGAATGGTTTCGTTAAACTCTTCTTTACCCGGTATTTTACGGGCCAAATTAAACTGACCACCAACCTCTGACTTGGCTTCAAATAATACGACCTCATGACCACGAGACGCAGCATAAACAGAGAAAGCCATACCTGCAGGGCCCGCCCCCATAACAGCAATGCGCTTTTTATGGGTGGTAGGTAGAAAATTAATTTCGGTTTCATAACAAGCGCGAGGATTAACTAAACAGGTTGCTCGTTTCATCGAAAAGGTATGATCCAAACACGCCTGATTACAACCAATGCAAGTATTAATCAATTCAGGGGTATTGGCAGCAGCTTTATTCACAAACTCAGCATCAGCTAAAAATGGTCGGGCCATTGACACCATGTCAGCTTGACCCGAGGCAATAATTGCCTCGCCAATTTCTGGGGTATTAATTCGGTTCGTGGCGATTAACGGTATTTTGACTTCTTGTTTGAGTTTTTCAGTCACCCAAGAGAATGCACCACGCGGCACACTGGTCGAAATGGTCGGAACACGCGCTTCATGCCAACCGATGCCAGTATTAATAATACTCACGCCCGCTTGTTCAAGGGATTTGGCCAGCTGTACCACTTCGTCCCACGTTGAGCCATTGTCGACTAAGTCGAGCATCGATAAGCGGAACACAATAATAAAATCACTGCCGACCTTGTGTCGAATAGCATTGACGATTTCAATCGGGAATTTAACCCGATTTTCATAACTGCCGCCCCATTCATCACTGCGTTTATTGGTACGCGAACTGATAAATTGATTGATTAGATACCCTTCAGAGCCCATCACTTCAACACCATCATAACCGGCTTTTTTTGCCAAGGCGGCACTGGTTGCGTAATCCTTAATGGTTGAGCGCACTTGGCGTGCAGACATCGCTGAAGGAGTAAAAGGGGTAATAGGTGATTTAACTTTGCTCGGTGCTAAACTAAAAGGATGATAACTGTAACGGCCAGCATGCAAAATTTGCATACAGATTTTACCGCCTGCTTCATGTACGGCATCGGTGACGATTTTATGTTTACCGACTTGCCAAGAAAAGCTTAATTGACAAGCATGTGGCGCTAGACGGCCGCGCAAATTAGGTGCGATACCGCCAGTAACGATTAACCCTACGCCACCTTGAGCACGCTCTTTATAAAAAGCTGCCAGTTTCTCAAATCCGCCTTTTTCTTCTTCTAAACCCGTGTGCATTGAGCCCATCAACACGCGGTTTTTCAGCTTTGTAAAGCCGAGATCTAAAGGTTCTAATAAGTGTGGAAACGACATTCAAACATCCTTTTTAAACAAGTGATTTAAATCAGCATACCCTGACAGTAAATTTTGCTCAATCATTTAAACGCTCCCTTGTTAAAAACCTTTACAATTGAATTTCACATTTATATTGATTTTCAGTTAGGATGACTACATTAGACTGATAAAGGAGTGGCAAATGTCCGCTAAACCCTCGTTTTTAAAAAGGATGTTTTTACTGTTATGGAATACAGTAAACGGTATCCGCAAGTTAATCATCAACATCATATTTTTTGGTTTGTTGGCCGTCATCGCTGTGGTATTGCTCAATAGCGAAGATGAGATTGTCATCGAAGATCAAACAGCCTTAGTACTAAACTTATCTGGCAGCATAGTCGATCAAAAACATTATGTTGATCCGATTGAAATGGCATTAAAACAGGGACAAGCTAATGATCCCGAAGGTGAAATGTTATTAGCAGATATTCTTTATACTATTAATAACGCCACTGAAGATAAACGTATTAATAGCATAGTGTTGGATTTGGCCAATCTTCAAGATGCTGGCATCAGTAAAATGACCGCCATAGGTGAAGCATTAAATCAGTTTAAAGCGGCTGACAAATCGGTGATAGCCATGGCCAATGGCTATGATCAAAACCAATACTTTTTAGCCAGCTTTGCAGACAAAATATACCTTAATAACCAAGGTATGGTGTCGCTTGATGGGTTAAGTCGTTACCGTTTATATTACAAAGCGGCATTGGACAAGTTGAAAATTACGACTCATGTATTCAGAGTTGGTACGTTTAAATCTGCTGTAGAACCCTTTATCCGTGATGATATGTCTGATGCGGATAAACAAGCCAGCAAGGTATTACTAAATGATATTTGGCAGAGCTACTCAACCATTGTGGCCAGTAACCGTCAAATTGCCCCCGACCAATTAGTGTTAACCACTGATGAGTACTTGGCTCAGCTTGATAAAGCTGAAGGTGACAGTGCTAAAATGGCTATAAACATGAAATGGGTCGACGAGCTGGTTTCTGCAGATGCATTTCGCGTTGCCATGATTGAGCGTGTGGGTAGTGATAAAGAAGGTAAAAACTTTAAACAAATTAGTTTTAATGACTACCGCAAATTAACGGCGCCAATGCCTCAATTTATTGAGCATGACTCTGTAGCGGTTATCGTTGCCAAAGGTACCATCCTTAACGGTAAACAACCTGCTGGACAAATTGGTGGCGAAAGTACCTCTGCACTGCTGATGAAAGCTCGCTTTGACGACAAAGTCAAAGCCGTCGTACTGAGAGTTGATAGCCCTGGCGGCAGTGCATTTGCCTCAGAGCAAATTCGTCAAGAAGTGTTAGCGCTAAAAGCGGCAGGTAAACCTGTAGTGGTAAGCATGGGGAGCCTAGCGGCGTCTGGTGGCTATTGGATATCAGCCAGTGCCGATTATATTGTCGCAACCCCAACTACCCTAACCGGTTCGATTGGTATTTTTGGTATGTTTGCTACATTTGAACAAGCACTGAGCCATTTTGGGGTGACCTCTGATGGCGTGGCAACCTCTGAATGGGCTGGATTGTCGCCGGTTCGGGAATTAAACCCTCAAGTTGCTGCGGTAATTCAACGTCATATTGAACGTGGTTATCATGAGTTTATCTCTCTTGTGGCTACAGAGCGTCATATGACGCTTGAGCAAGTTGACGAAATTGCTCAAGGCCGTGTTTGGACAGGTAAACGCGCATTAACCTTAGGTCTAGTTGATGAGCTAGGTGACATGGATATTGCATTAGCTAAAGCGGCTGATTTAGCTAAAATGGACAAATTTGATG
This sequence comes from Shewanella sp. SG44-6, assembly GCF_014164185.1. Lineage (NCBI taxonomy): Bacteria > Pseudomonadati > Pseudomonadota > Gammaproteobacteria > Alteromonadales > Shewanellaceae > Shewanella > Shewanella sp. SG44-6. The sequence continues at coordinate 11,533 of NZ_JACJER010000081.1, forward strand.
TGAAAGTGATTGAACAAGAACTCAGCGCTGAACAACAAATTATGCAGCAATTCATGGGGGCTGTGGCCGCATATGTACCAGACAGCGTTCGTCAGACCAGCATAGTTGAAAAGTTTGTTAGTCAATGGGCTGGTGCATTTGAAACATTGTCAATGTTTGATGATCCTAACCATGCTTATTTGTATTGCGAAAATTGTAATTATTAACCTATTGCATCACCGTAATATGAAGATTATTCAAAAAAAGCCTGCTTAGCAGGCTTTTTTATTGGGGATCGTTAAATAAGCTCGTATAATTTACACAATCTGCAATTATCGCTAAATAAGAGTCCTATATTTATGCCAAAACGATCGATTTACGTAGCCTATACAGGCGGTACCATCGGAATGCAAAAAACAGCCAATGGTTTTGTGCCTGTGTCTGGGTTCTTAACCGATTGTGTACAGTCTATGCCGGAGTTTTATCATAACGAAATGCCTGAATTCGTGATTCATGAATACAGTCCACTGATTGACTCATCTAATATGGCGCCAACAGATTGGCAAATGATAGCAAACGATATTCAAGCAAACTATGAAAAGTACGACGGTTTCGTTATTTTGCATGGCACTGACACCATGGCTTATACCGCATCGGCTTTGTCATTTATGCTCCAAGGTTTGTCTAAACCTGTCATCGTCACCGGTTCCCAAATTCCATTGGCGCAATTGCGCTCAGACGGTCAAACTAACTTGCTCAATTCACTGTATATTGCCGCCAATTATCCTGTTGCTGAAGTGTGTTTATTTTTTAATAACAAGCTGTTTCGTGGTAATCGCTCCACGAAAGCGCATGCTGATGGCTTTGATGCATTTGCATCGCCTAACTTCCCTATGTTGCTTGAAGCAGGTATTAAAATTAACCTCAAAGCAGGTAAAATTAGTAAGCCAACAGGAGAGCCTTTAGAGGTTGTGACCATTAGTCCACAGCCCGTTGGTGTGGTTACGCTTTACCCTGGTATTTCTACGGACATTTTTAATAACATTTTACAACAACCGGTAAAAGCACTGATTTTATTAACCTTTGGTGTGGGCAATGCGCCACAAGATAAAAAGTTGCTTGATACCCTCAAACAAGCTGATGAACGCGGCATCATATTGGTCAATTTAACCCAGTGTTTTCAGGGCAAAGTCAATATGGGCGGTTATGCTACCGGTAATGCTTTAGCTCAAGCTGGGGTGATAAGCGGTGCAGACATGACCATTGAAGCTGCATTAGCAAAACTGCATTACTTGCTTTCAATCGGATTAACCTCAGCGCAAATCAAACAACGCATGCAGGAAAACCTTATTGGTGAGCTAACAGTCGATTAAGTTGCCTTGTCTGCAGATTAATAGCAAATCTGAAAACAAAAATGCGAGCTCTGTAGCTCGCATTTTTGTTGACTATAACTCGTTTATTGAATGAGTTTATAAATCAGCTTCTTTAAACTCGGCGATAGGATCGCCTTTAAACTGTTTTTTCAGCTCTGATTTAGACAACTCATTAATATTCCCACCCGCACCAATAGTAAAATGTTCAGTTTGCTGAAGCTTACGTGCTTGATACAACATCACTACTTGCAAAGTCGATTCACGCTGAGGCTGAGTTAATACTGTACCATCATCCCACTTACCTAACTCAGACGCAGACAATAAGCGCAGGTATACTTCTTCAGGCATTTCATCAATGACTTTATTGATATCGTTCATACTGATTTCCGTTTATGTAACACTATTCTGACTCGGGTAATAAGATAGCCCGTAAAGCCAATAACAAAACTTGCAATCGCGAGATAAGAAGTTGTGCCCTGAGCAGGCTCTCCTCCCCAAAACCACACGACAACCCCTGCGATAAACAATGTCAGAAAAATAAAGCTTTGGGTCATTAAGCTATTAGAACGCTCAATATGACTGATAATTTTTAAAGACTCAGTATTACCATCCAAGGTTGTTTTACAATGTTGACATTGTTTAGCCAGACTTGAAATACGCTTTTGACATTTAGGGCATGCAACTAAGGCCATAATTTACTCTACCTGCTGATCATCTAACATTAAATTTAGCGTTTATGTGGCAATTATAGCTGTTCAACAACAGCTAACATCGCGACTAAAGACGCTTCACCTAAATATACGCAACGTTCTGGAGACCAGCCCACAAATGGGTCGGCTAAATTAGCATTGTCTTTAAATGGCATCTCTAACGTGTTTGATAAACAACTGAATGTATTCGCGACCCAGTTAGACCCTACGGTTAAATTTGCTTGCCCCGGTTCATCCTTGTCGTAACCAAACTCTGTTTGGAAATCAGCACTGGCAATGGTTAATGCACTCAGGAATTGTTGTTGTAATGCGGCCATTTTATCGTTGTAGTTTGGTACACCTTCACAGCCCGCTAGGAACACATAAGGAAGACCTTCATCGCCATGAACATCGTAAAACAAATCAACACCAGTTTGGTGCATTTTATTGACAACATAATACACCTCAGGACTTTTCTCTAAGCTCGGAGTCTGCCATTCGCGATTAAGATTGGTACCAACGGCATTAGTCCGTAAATGGCCACGAGCGCTACCATCTGGGTTCATATTAGGCACAATGTAAAAATTGGCTTTGTCTAACAACGCTTTAGACGTTGGGCAATCACTATCAAGCAATTGATTTAACAAGCCTTCGACTAGCCATTCAGCCATGGTCTCGCCAGGATGTTGACGCGCAGTGATCCAGATATTTTTCTTATCAGGATTAGCATCACCAATTTTAAGCAAACTCATGTCACGACCATCGAGGGTTAACCCAAGGTGCTCGAGACTGACAGCTGGATGCAATTGTACTTCGCTGATTAAATCTAAATGACGCTCGTAGCTATAAGGAGCAAAATAGGCAATTTGAATCGCTTCACAATCTAGCTCTGCGTGAATGGTTAACTTGCCATCAACATATTGGGTTGGCAATCTGAACCAAGTTTGACGATCATAACTGGCAACCGCTTGGTAATCTTCCCAACCTTTCGGGTATGAGGCATCACCTGCATTGATAATATTAAGGGTATATGTCTGGCCAACTTCACCTTCTAGACGAAAGTTAAACCACTGATAAAACTCACCGCCGAAGTCGGGACGAATGGCGAGTTGTATATCGTCATGTTTATCAATATTAATGACGTTAATGTTGCCGCCGTCGAAGTTTGCTGTAATCCGCATTAGATTATCCTTTAATGTGCTTGCACTTATTTTGGGCTGAGTAATCGCCTTTTTTATGCGCCATAGCTTATCAAATGCGGCAATTGCTGTGAACCTTTAAAAGTTAAAGCTGTACCCTTGACCGCGAACCGTATTAATTAGCTCACGTGGCAAATTGCGTTTAACTAATTTACGCCGTGTATTACTGATGTGCATATCTAAATTACGGTCAAATCGACCCAACTCTTTGTGTAATACTCTGCGTTGTAATTCTTGTTTAGTGATCACCTCACCCTGGCGATCAAACAAATATTTAAACAGGCTATACTCTGTTTGAGTCAGCACCAGGGACTTTTCAGCAAAACGAATCGTATAACTGGTGTCATCAAAGCTAATATCATGATTAAAATTATCATTCATTGGTGCTTGGAGGCGCCGATGAAGCACATTAAGACGCAATTGTAATTCACGTATATTGATTGGTTTTGCTAGATAATCATCGGCACCTAACTCAAGAGCATTAATGCGCTCTAGTTCGCAGCGACTGTCTGCGAGCACAATAATAGCCGTTGAAGGTTTTCTGGTAACGAGTAACCAAAATGAATCCATTTTAGGCACTGAGTAGTCTAATAATATCGCTTCGAGCTGAGTGGTTTCCATATAAACCAATGCATCGAAGGCATTATTGACGCGATGAACACTATAACCCTGCTCACTTAGTTGTTGACCTAAGTCGCTTTTATCGGAGAGGCTATGTTCAATGAGTAGGATATTGTTCATGATAAATCACTTAATGATAACGATTACCATTAAGATTATCATATTGATTTGTGTATAACTAGATGTAATCTTTGTTGTCGCCGTTTGATTAACAAAAAAAGGCCTGAAAATTCAGGCCTTGAGATGTTTGCCACACAAATCAGCAGAAGCGAAGCTATTTTTCTAGCATCAACTGCTTGATAAATTTAACCGGGGCACTGCCGTAACTTAAAAACTGTTCATGGAACTGTTTTAAATCAAAATCATCACCTTGATTGGCTTTTAGCTGTTCACGGAAATCATAGATCTCACGATAACCAGCATAATAACTGGTTAGCTGCACTTGACTTAATGTTGCTCGGCGCCATTTCCCTTCAGCTTCAGCACGTTGCTGGAAGGCTTCATTTTCAAGTAAATCAATCACCTGCTCTTCGCCCATACCATTGACTTGAATACTGTAATCTAAAATAGTGTTACAAATAACGCGTAAGTTCCACTTGTAATACATCAACCACATCTCTGGCTCAAAATTACCATAGCCTTCTTCTAACATCATGCGTTCAGCATAGACAGCCCAACCTTCTATCATGGCACCGTTACCAAATAGACTTTTGACTAAACTAGGCGACTGATTTGAATACACTAATTGGGTGTAATGCCCTGGGATCGCTTCATGGATATTAAGTACTTGTAAGATCCAATGGTTGTATTCGCGTAAGTAACTTTCAGCAGACTCGGCACTCATATTATCAAGTGGCGTCACATTATAATAAGTGTTACCACCTTGATCATAAGGCCCTGGGGCACTGATAGATGCGCCAGCAAAACCACGCATATACTCAGGAGTTTCGCGAACAACCAATGGCTTATTAGGATCAAGTGTTACCAATTGCTTGTCATTCACAAATTGAATCAGCTCAGGAATTTGTTTGCGTACTTCAGCAACAAAATTTTCCCGTTTAACATGTTTGCTAGATAACACATCGATGAGCTGACGGATCGCTTGTCTTTCATCGGCAGGTTTTGGCGTATCAATATACTTTGACCAAAGAGTATCGGTTAGCTTAGCCATTTCTTGCTGAACTTGATTTTTATCTGCTACCGCTTTGTTGTACAACTGTTTTGCGGTCATACCAGACTGAATATCAAAGGCGAATTTTTCTTCATACAATGTTTCACCGATACGAAAATCTCGGGCGCCCTTTTCAGTCAATTTGCTTTCAAGTGCAGTTAACCACTCAATATGCTGTTTAATGGCTGCTGTTGCGGCATCAAAGCGCTGAGTGAATAAGGCTTTTTGATCTGTACTTAAGCCAGAATCAGCAACTTGCTGTACTAATGCATCAGACAATACCGAAAAAGCCCCTTGGTTTTGCATAATCGCAAGTTGAGTGTGCTCAAGAGTTGGGTCGCTAATGTTATTTCGTGCCGCTTCATAATAAGCAGGTACATTTTCAAGACGAGCAATCACTGAGGTGAGGCGTTCATCTAATGGTGCAAAGTCCTCATTAATAATTTGCGCAAATCCACCGGCAACATTGTAATTTGACGGGTCCCACTGCCAACCTTTAAACCGAGTAATTTCCCACTGCATTGAATCAACTAAATTACTCAACAGTTTATAATCGATTAGCTCATTAGCTGACAAGGATTGCGGATCAAACTCAGCCATAGCCATTTGCTGTTGCTTAACAAAAGCCAATGTTTTATCACGGCTAGCTTGATTTGGGATATCCAAATAGCCATCATTAACATGCTTACCACTATACAAGGCCCAAGTCGGTGACAATTGCCACAGCTCATCGATAAACCGTTGTGAATATTGGTTAAAATTTAATTTTTCTGCTGATGTACTAGCCTGCGCATTAACGCTATTTTGTGGATCACTTTGTTGCATCGAGTTATCACTACAGCCCGCTAATGCGGCTAAAGCGAAAGAAACCGCCAAAGGAAGTAGACCTTTTTTCATTTGTTATCCCTTAAATTGTTATTATTGTTTGTGCAAAATGACTTATCTTATTATGTTACATTTAGCGCTTTTTGGGTGCTATTTTTATGAGTAATAACTTGCTTGATTAACGTGATCAAGTTGGAGAAAATTATCTTACTAGCATTATTAATAGTTAATCATGTTCGTGACTTATTTGCAGCAAGCAGACATCTTTTGTGACATAAAATCTTACGCTATCGATGCTATAACGGCCGACTACAAGGTATTTGGTTACATATTTGCAGCCGTGCCCATCGCCAATGGCAGACCTTCAACATGACCACTATCCCTATTACCTAAATCTTAATGGCACAAAGGCCACTAATGCTGAAAGCTATGAGTATTCAGATTGCACCTTATTAAAATGAGATTACCTATGATGCTCAACGATTGGTGATTGCAGATAGCCGTTAACAGCAACAATTACTCATCGATATTATCTGGACCAACAATAATGACGTTATCAATGTCACAGCCAGCGGACTTAGTGCACAAAGTAGCGTGCAAGCCCCAAAGCAATTCAAAGATTTTCTTGGTGCTTATAGCTTAATGAGTTGAACGAGCTTAATTGGTTGAACAAAAGCGTTGGAGGTTAGCCATATCAAGGCAATGTTACCAGGCCTCATGGCTGTTTTGATGGTAAACCTTACCCTAGACAGCAAAAGCATTTTGCAGTGTTAACCATAGCCATTCGGTTTGTGCTGTCGCCAGACTCCCCTAGCTTTTTTTTTATCGACACAAAAAGCATCGACACAAAAAAGCGGAATAAACATTCCGCTTTAATCAGAGACGAATTAACCTTTGACTCAGTCTAGGTTAGATATTCCATGGATTCACTTTACCGCCATTAGTGCTTGTCGCTGCTTTGGTGGTTTTGGTTTTTCTAAAATCAGCTGGAGCCGTTTTCGACTTACCTAAACTAAGCGTTGGTCTGTCAGTATCGGGGGTTGATTTATGTTGACGGCTCTTAGGCATAAAATTCAATACCGAAATTGGGATCGGTTTTTTTGGTTCAAAACCTTCGATGACTTTGCGTTCAATTAAATGCCCTAAACGACTTTCAATCATACACAGATTTTTAAAGTCATCATTTGACACAAAAGAAATTGCCACACCAGCAGCTCCCGCGCGACCCGTTCGGCCAATACGATGAATGTAATCATCGGCAGGGAAAGGTAAATCGTAATTGATAACACGAGATAAATCATCAATATCTATACCGCGGGCCGCAATGCCGGTTGCCACTAAGTATTTAATGTTACCTGATTTAAAATCAGCTAGAATTTGCTCACGCACTGGCTGACTTCTGCCACCGTGAATGCATTCAGCGCTAATGTCACGTTTTTCAAGCTGACTGACCAACTTGGCCGCACCTTGTTTGGTTTCGATAAATATCAGCGCTTGGTTCCACTCTTCTGTTTTAATTAAATGACTTAATAAAGCAGATTTTTTATCTTTATCTACTGTGGTTAACCACTGTTCGATTTTCGGTGCGGAATCTCGATCAGCAATCACTGAAATTTCTACTGGGCGCTTAATGGCCGTTTTCGCTAACGCACGAACTTGGTTTGATAAGGTGGCTGAGAACAATAAACTTTGGCGCTCAGAAGGTAACTTATCAATCACTTTATTAATGTCTTCAATAAAGCCCATGTCGAGCATTCTGTCTGCTTCATCCAGAACCAAGACTTCAACTTCATCAAAGTGCACGGCACGTTGAGTATATAAGTCGAGTAAACGTCCTGGGGTTGCAACCAGAATATCGACACCCTCGATTAATGCTTGTTTTTGTGGTTTTTCATCAACACCACCGTAAATCGCAAATGATGTTAACGGTAAGAACTTAGCATAATGCACAATATTGGCTTGTATTTGCACAGCCAGTTCACGTGTTGGGGTTAAAATTAATGCCCTAATACGCTTTTTACGCTGCATTTCACTGTCGGCTAAGCGCTCTAATATTGGTAACACAAAACTGGCGGTTTTACCGGTACCGGTTTGCGCGGCCGCAAGCAGGTTTTTACCCCGTAAAATAACCGGAATAGTTTGTTGTTGGATTGGTGTTGGTTGACTGTATCCCACTTCATGTAGGGCATTGACAATCGTGTCGCGTAATCCAAGTGTCGAAAAAGGCATGAAAGTGGGTCTCAGTAGTAGAATAAGAATAAAGCATTATAGAGGCTGCGCATAACAAGCGCTAACACCAAGTAACGATAAGGCATGCGATAAAATAGCATGGTAGACAAGGGAGAGAACTAGCATCACCCAAATGTCGTGGTTTTATTTAAAAATACAAATGAAAAAAGACGTCCGAAGACGTCTTTTTTCATAATATGGCGGTGAGCGAGAGATTCGAACTCTCGTTAGGGATAAACCTAAACACACTTTCCAGGCGTGCGCCTTCAGCCACTCAGCCAGCTCACCAATTTTTTGACTGAATTTTTATCAATAACAGCAAAGTCATATGATAAAAAGCCAATCTTTAATATCTGATTACATTGAGGCTATATATTAGTTCTCACATACAAAACTGCATAAAGCTTAGTCGCAGTATTGCTAATCGAGGCGTACTTTACGCAAATGCCGATAGCGGGTCAAGCTAAAAAACCCGACTATCAAGCGTTTGCACAAATGCTCAGCAACTTATCAGTGAACTAACCGATTAATGTGGGGAAAAGGCCTTTAGCTCCTGCGGCAATGACTTCAATGCCTAATGACAACATTAATAGTCCCATTAAACGGGTAATAACGTTAATGCCGGTTTTTCCGAGTAACTTAAACAATACTGGCGCCATACGGAATAAAGCCCAGCTGACAAGGCCTATGGTCACAATAGTTAAGAACATGCCAACGAAGTTAACCATCTTATTATGCTCTGCGGCAAACACAATCACCGAGCTAATAGCGCCAGGACCTGCCATCAAAGGCAACGCTAATGGCACCACAGCAACAGATTCCATCCCAGAAGACTCACGATCTTCTTCTTGGTTACGTTTTACTTCACTGATCTTACCTTGCAGCATCGACATCGCAATAATACATATCAAGCTACCACCAGCAATACGAAATGCAGACAATGAAATACTGAACATACTCAGAATATGCTGACCGGCTATCATAGTGACTAATAAAATCACCACAACAGCAAAGTTAGCCACTCGGTTGGTATGGCGGCGCTCAACTTCAGTTTGATGGCTGGTTAAGCTCACAAATACAGGCAATAACCCTACTGGGTTAATGATGGCTAACAGTCCTAAAAAGAACTTGATATAAAGCATAAAATCCACTGACTGCACCCTCTTAATATTACCTGATTTAAAGCTCGATTCTGAGGGCGCTAATGTAGCTGAAACCCAGACATTTCCCAAATGAAATTTTTTATATTTGATAGGCCATTTTACAATACAAAAACTAATGGAACATCTATTTAACCTGTTTAACCGTTTAATTATAATCCACGAAAAATGAGGCGATAAGTAATTTTATTTCACGATATTGCACACATTAGCCACTAACTGATGCTTTAATCTACTAACCGCTTTGGCGAATCACGTTGTCTGTACTAAAAATACTAACCCGCCACTGGTATGCATATTGACCAAAGATGAAAAATACTAACATTGAGCCAAATTAGATAACTGAAAAACATTCATGTTTAGGCACTCGTTTGTCGTCGATAAAATCCCTTGCTATTGAGGCGATAATATTCACTCGCAACACCAAGATTAACCGGCCACTCATGCTTTCATGTTAATCCTGCAATAACCGCTGATATTAGGCCATAAAATAGCGTACAACAAAAAAGAGATGTTGCCAGTGGCAACATCTCTTTTATTTGACTGTTAATACTCATCTGTGTAATGACTAGGTCGCTGATATCAACACAGGACTAAGTCTAAAATTGCAGATAAGGTATAAAACCTATTTAGCCGTCCAACGATCCATCCAGCCAAGCACATTCTTGTACCATAGCTGTAGATTATCTTGATTTAAGATCCAATGGTTCTCATCCGGG
>NZ_JACJER010000082.1:0-21351 GCF_014164185.1 Shewanella sp. SG44-6
CGGTCATCAATGGGCGAGTTTCTTCTCGTTATTTAGAAATGAACTCTTCTTCTTCCATTATTGATTCCAAGTCATCCGGATTGGCTTTTCATATTCAATATGGCAAGTCATCTGTGAGTTCAGGTATTACATCCAAAAGTGTGGTGTTTGATGAGCCATTTCAAACTGGCGTTGTACCGTTAGTCTTTGTGATGCCGACTGTGTCAGAAAATAACACTGTTGCCAACGATGGCCCTCAAAGTGTGTTTTTATCTTCAATCAGTGAAAGCGGTTTTACTTGGGAGCGAAAATCGCCTGCTGGTAATAATGTCCCTGTGGCCGATATGCCAGAAGTGCACTGGATTGCAGTGACCCAGGGGCAATTTGATTTAACCAATGGCACTAAATTAATGGCTGGTTCTGTATTACAAAATAAGGCCTTAGTTGGCTCGAACAATCAATATATCAGCGTATTTTTACCCAGTACCCAAGATGTGGTGCTTAACCAACTACAAACCCAAAATAATAATTGCTGGTTAACCAGCACATCGCAATTTACCTCAAGTGGTGTCGAACTTGCGATGGATACTTCTGAAGTGACCAGTAACTCAGGGAAATGCGAGCCGAGTAAATTAAATGCCAATAATTTACAATATGAAAAAATTGCCTACTTATCAGTAACGTCTGGCAGTGGCCCGCTAGTGCTGGAAGGTAAAAATGTCAATTATCATTTTGGTCGTTCGACCACCTTTAAGACAAATGTGAACAATACCCAAGACGTCAATTTTCAATGTACTAATTTACTCACACCATTAAATGGTTTTACTAGTGTGCCAACATTGGTAGCCAGTAAAAACAGTCGTTTGGGTGGTGATGGTGGTTGGTTAAGACGCTGTAAATTGACCAGTAACTCAGTCAGTATGGTTAATGATGAAGATACCTTCAGTGATAGTGACCGTAGTCACGTGTGGGAAAACTATAGTTTTATTGCCATAGAAAAACTCGCCCCTGTGCGCCAGTGTTTTACTGATAATTTTGAACGGGCAAGCTTAGGCAGTGACTGGGTTGTGGCTCAAAGTTCGGGTAACTTTACCCCTTCAATAGTTAACGGCCGCTTACGACAAACTGAAGCGAGAACTAACCAAGCAACATCGACAACTTATCAGCGTTTATTTCCTGCGGTTAATAATAAAGTCGAAATTGAGTTTGATCATTATGCCTATGGTGGTAACGGTGCCGACGGTATTGCTTTTGTATTATCCGATGCTGCTATTACCCCGCAGCCTGGCTCTGCTGGTGGTCCAATGGGATATGGTGCACGTTCTAATGTGAATGGTTTTGCTGGTGGCTGGCTAGGTTTCGGGATTGACGAGTACGGTAACTTTTCTGCTGAAGGTGGTCCTAGCGGTCCAGGCCGACGTCCACAATCGGTATCGATTCGAGGTTCAGGTTCTGGTACTTCTGGTTACCCTTATTTACGCGGGACTTGTAGTAATGGCACCACTAATACCGGTAGTTGCTTATCTCCGAAAGTGGATAACAATAATGTTTCACCTGCGCATCGGTACCGTATTACTGTTGACTCATTACTCCCTAATCAATCAATCGTTAAGGTTGAACGCAATAGTGGTAGCGGTTTTGTTGAAATTATTCCCGCATTTAATGCTGCCGGCATCTCTTCACAAGCTGCGATACCGGAGAACTTTTTGTTGTCGTTAACGGGATCAACTGGCGGATCCACTAATAATCATGAAATTGATAATGTTGAGATTTGTGCGCTCAACTCCAGCCCTATTGGAGTACAAATTGATCATTTTGAGTATTCCTATTCTGGTCAAGGGATCACTTGTGCACCCAAAACATTATCTATTAAAGCCTGTGCTAACGCAGATTGCAGTGCGACTGTGCCTGATACTGTCACTGCGACGCTCAGCCCTGCAACAGTGACAGGCGTTGGCGGTTGGGTTGGAGGCAATGTGGTAACGTTTACTGGGGGGCAAAAATCAGATTTACAGCTAAGACATAATACTCCCGGCACTGTGACTTTAGGTGTCACCGGGTCTACGCCAAGCACTAAAGCATTCAGTAAAACCTTGTGCCGTGTTAATGGCAGTGTCGCAAGCGAGGCTAACTGTAATTTAGTTTTTGCCGATAGCGGTTTTATTTTTGAGGTACCGGATAAGTTGGCCAACAAACCAACAGGTAATATTTCTATTAGTGCAGTGAAAAAATCGGATAGTACTCTGCAATGTATCCCAACGTTTGCTAGCATCACCAAAAACGTCGGTTTTTGGAGTACCTATATTGAGCCGACGACTCCAATTAGTGGTCAATCAGTAACAGTGAATAATACCGTGGTAGGTAAGCAGAGTAGCGCCGCAACCACGCTTGCGTTGGCATTTGATGCACAAGGAAAAGCCAATATTAACGTCAACTATCCAGATGCAGGAAAAATGCAGCTAGATGCAAAGTATACTGGCACAGGTGATGAACAAGGCTTGGTAATGGTTGGTTCCGATCCGTTTGTTAGCTTTCCGGTAGGTTTATGCGTTACCCCCAAAGAGAGTGTTGCAGAGTGTTCTGCAAGTATTAGTAGTACGTGTAATCGATATAAAAAAGCTGGCGAGCCATTTGAATTAATTATTCAAGGTAAAGCATGGCAAGCGGATGGTGATACAAACTACTGCGATAATATAAATACCCCTAATTATGTCCATAACAATATAGCATTAGGCAATCAAATCATTTCACCATCGGATGGTGTGCTAGGTGCTGTAGGTACGACGGCATATAATCATGTTGCGCAAACCACGAGCAGTAATACCGTGTCGCAGACAGTGACGGAAGTGGGCGTGTTTAAGTTTACCGCTGATCCACCGAGCGAATATTTAGGCTCAAGCTTTTATAATATTCCACAGGCGGCATCGCCTAATATAGGGCGCTTTGTACCCGACCGCTTTGTTGTGAGTAGCTCGAGTGTGCTGCCATCTTGCGGCAGCTTTAGCTATATGGATCAACCTTTTGCTCTCGCCTTAACCTTAGATGCAGTCAATACTGGCACTTATGTCACTCAGAACTATCAAGGCGCCTTTGCTAAAGCGAGTGCAAGCTTAGTGGGTGAAGATGCCAATAATGGCATTGATTTAAGCAGCCGATTAAGTGTTTTACCGGTTAATGCTGGCTCTTGGGTTTTGGGCCAAGCAAACGTAGGATTATCTTATCAAGCTAGTTTCAATCGTACAGTGGCCCCTGGTGTGGATGGCCCATTTAGTCAATTAGCTATCGGTGTACAAGCCTTTGATAACGATGGTAGTGTGTCGTTTATTGCATCAGCTGATATGCGCGCAGACAGCAGTGGTATTTGCGCCGACAGCAACAACTGCAACGCCAAACGATTATCGACGCAAGACTTACGCCACGGCAGAGTTGTAATGGATAATACTTATGGTCCTGAAAATGAAGTATTAGACATGCCAACCTATGCCCAGTATTGGAATGGCAGTAGCTGGGTAACGAATACTGGCGATAGCTGTACTCAAGTTATCGTTCCGCTTGACGGCAGTGAAATATACGCGCCATTATTAGCGTCTGATCAGGTCGTGACTCGTACCAATAATGGCGCATTAGTTAACAACGGCCAGTCAACCTTGTTATGGCAAAACAAAGGTTCTACAGCATATCGAGGTCAGGTGACTGCCCCGTTAAAAGTAGAGCCATGGCTTCAGTGGTATTGGAATTGGGACCAAGCAAGTCCGGCCCAGCTTTATGACCCAAGAGCAAGTGCCTTCTTTGGTCGTTACCGAGGCCATGATAGGATCATTTATTGGCGTGAGGTGGGGCAATAATATGCATGAAAAAGCATCAAATTTGGGCTTTTTTGATTTAAAACTGCGCGGATGTTGATTTTTTCACAGCTTTTACAAAAAAAAACGCTAGATTAGCAATTGTTAACCTGTTCGGTATTGTAGAATGGGGGTGTCATTGATAAAGTTAGCTGATTTTTCTTCTTCTGACTCAACAGAATACAGGCCTGATACATGTTCAAAAAGTTGCGCGGCATTTTTTCTAACGACCTATCGATCGATTTAGGTACGGCAAACACTCTTATTTATGTTCGCGATGAAGGTATCGTGTTGAACGAACCCTCAGTGGTTGCCATTCGTGGCGAACGCAATAGCAATGGGCCAAAGTCAGTTGCTGCAGTTGGCAGAGAAGCAAAACAAATGCTAGGCCGAACGCCTGGTAATATTCAAGCTATTCGGCCGATGAAAGACGGCGTAATTGCTGATTTCTATGTGACTGAAAAAATGCTTCAGCACTTTATTAAGCAAGTGCATAACAACAGTTTCTTTCGTCCAAGTCCTCGTGTTCTGGTGTGTGTGCCAGTAGGCGCGACTCAAGTTGAACGCCGCGCCATCCGCGAGTCCGCTATGGGTGCAGGTGCTCGTGAAGTGTACTTGATCGAAGAGCCTATGGCAGCAGCAATTGGTGCTGGTTTGCCGGTATCTGAAGCGACAGGTTCAATGGTTGTTGATATCGGTGGCGGTACTACCGAAGTGGCGATTATTTCGTTAAACGGTGTAGTGTATTCTTCATCGGTACGTATTGGTGGTGACAAGTTTGACGATGCGATTATTAATTATGTTCGCCGTAATTACGGTAGCTTAATTGGTGAAGCAACGGCTGAGCGTATCAAGCATACCATAGGCACAGCATACCCAGGTGACGAAGTACTTGAGATTGAAGTGCGTGGTCGTAACCTTGCTGAAGGTGTACCAAGAAGCTTCACCTTAAACAGCAATGAAATTTTAGAAGCATTACAAGAGCCATTATCTGGTATTGTCAGTGCGGTAATGGTTGCCCTTGAGCAATCACCACCAGAACTGGCCTCAGACATATCTGAGCGTGGCATGGTATTGACTGGTGGTGGTGCATTACTACGTGACTTAGACCGTTTATTAATGCAAGAGACAGGAATCCCGGTGATGGTTGCCGACGACCCATTAACCTGCGTTGCTCGTGGTGGCGGTAAAGCCCTTGAAATGATTGATATGCACGGTGGTGATTTGTTCTCTGAAGAGAACTAATTATCATCTGCTGAGCGGCTTTGTTAATGGCATTTTATGGGTTAACAGAGTTGCGAACACTTTATGAAACCAATTTTCGTTCGTGGCGTCTCTAGTCAATTCCGACTGACACTGGCAATTATTTTGTCGGTGGCATTGCTGATGACTAATTACCGTCTTGACCCTGTTCGCCAGTCGTTATCCTCATTATTAAGCCCACTGCAGTTTTTGGCCAATGTGCCAGGTATGATGCTCGACTGGTCTGCCGAAGCCTTTGCCACGCGTAATATGCTCGAACTGCAAAACAAAGAACTCTTACGCCAACAACTGGTGATGTCAGAACGTTTACAGCGTTTTGAACATGTCCGCCAAGAAAATGAGCGTTTACGCGCATTACTTGGTTCTCCTGTGCACATGGATTCTCGTAAAATGGTCGCTGAAGTCATGGAAGTTGCCAGCGATCCTTTTCGGCAGTTTGTAGTGTTAAATCATGGTTTACAGAACGGCGTTTATGTCGGTCAGCCAGTGGTGGATGCCAAAGGCGTTGTTGGGCAGGTGACTGAAGTGAGTGAGTTTACTAGTCGCGTGTTGATGGTGTCAGATAGCACTCATGGTATTCCGGTGCGTGTTACTCGTAACGATGTGCGGGCAATTGCCAACGGTACCGGTGATATCGACCAAATTGAATTACGCAATGTGGCTAAAAGTACTGACATTATTGTGGGTGATTTATTGGTAACGTCAGGTTTGGGAAATCGTTTTCCTGAGGGATATCCCGTCGCTCGTGTTATCAGTGTATCGCGTGATGATGGTCAGAGTTATG
Source organism: Shewanella sp. SG44-6 (assembly GCF_014164185.1). Taxonomy (NCBI): domain Bacteria; kingdom Pseudomonadati; phylum Pseudomonadota; class Gammaproteobacteria; order Alteromonadales; family Shewanellaceae; genus Shewanella; species Shewanella sp. SG44-6. Next base: position 5,869 of record NZ_JACJER010000082.1, read on the forward strand.
CCGTTATTAATGCCCAGCCCTTAGCTGCGCTTGATCGTATTCGGTATGTTTTGCTTATTTGGCCTGATGAAACCAAACCTTTTACGTTGCCTGCTGAGGTCCAAGGGCTGATGAACGAGGCGGCTGATAATGCTGCAACGAATGGTGAAACGGAAACCATACCTAACCAGACTAGTGATAATGCATCGTCATCTCAAGTTGGTACTCCGCCTTCACAAACAACGACTTCACCAACAGTAAGCGAGGAAAACCAATGAGCGCGCACATTGCTAATGGTCGCTTAGTGGTATGGCTGACTTTATTTATTGGTATGATGTTTCAGATCATGCCGCTACCGGAAGTGGTCGAAGCATGGCGACCAGACTGGCTCCTTATGGTCATGATGTATTGGGCGATGGCGTTACCGCATCGTTACAGTATTCTCACTGCGTGGTTGCTAGGGGTCATGCTTGATGTGTTATTGGGGGCCCATTTAGGCATCCGTTCACTCGCATTGTCGTTAGTGATTTATATTGTCGTGTTGTTGTCTCAACAGTTACGTAACTATCCTCGCTGGCAACAATCATTACTCCTAGCATGTTTTATCTGTATTTATCATTTGGTGATATTTTGGATTCAGTTTGTTGTTGTCGGTGCGACACCATTTGATGTTGAGATGTTTTTACCCGCTATTTCGAGTTTATTTATTTGGTGGTGGGTGTTCTGGGTTCTGCGTAACATGCGCCGCCATTACAAAGTACGTTAATCAATCTGATAACGTAAGAATTGTTTTAATGTACACTAATAAGAGTAACTAACCGATGGCATGGGTACTGGCTTCAACATCACCAAGAAGAAAAGAATTACTGGCGCAAGCTGGCTTTAGTCAGGCAGATTTCTCATTTCAGCTAGTCGCACCCGATATCGATGAAACCCCCCGGTTAACTGAAACTCCACAACAATATGTGTGCCGTTTAGCCGTTGAAAAAGCCCAAGCGGGTTTAGCCCTGAGTGGCCATATTATCGCCCCAAAAGTACTCGGTTCAGATACAATAGTGGTATTGAACGATCAAATCCTCGGTAAGCCAATAGACCAAGATGATGCCAAGCGTATGTTGACATTATTATCTGGTAAAACTCATGAAGTGATGACCGCGGTGGCGTTAACAGATGGTGAGCAAACCTTTAGCCGCCTGTGTCGAACCCAAGTCAGCTTTTGTGACTTATCTGCTGCCGACATAGACGCTTATGTGGCATCGGGCGAACCAATGGATAAAGCTGGCGCATATGGCATACAAGCTTTGGGTGGCTGTTTTGTTCAATCAATTAGTGGCAGTTATTCCGCCGTCGTTGGTTTACCGCTTGTAGAAACGCGTGAATTATTAGCCTGCATGATGCAGCAAACTTAACTTTTGCTTTAATCGGTCATCTACGGTGGTGCAACTGCTGTCAACATTACGATTGGAGCATGACCCAGATACTGGTGGCCTATGAACATAAAAACTCAACGTAAAAAAGGCACAGAATTACTCATTAATGTCACGCCAACAGAAGCGCGTGTAGCATTAGTCGAGCATGGTGTTTTACAAGAAGTGCATATTGAACGTCGCATGAAGCGAGGTTTGGTCGGCAATATCTATAAAGGTAAAATCAGCCGTGTACTTCCAGGCATGCAAGCCGCATTTGTTGATATTGGCTTAGACAAAGCCGCCTTTTTACATGCTTCCGATATTGTTCCGCATACTGAATGTGTTGCCGATGTTGAAAAAGGTAACTTTGTGGTGCGCGATATTGCCGAGCTTGTTCGTCAGGGCCAAGACATTATGGTGCAAGTGGTCAAAGACCCGCTTGGCACTAAAGGCGCCCGCCTCACTACCGACATTACTTTACCTTCCCGCTATTTAGTTTTTATGCCTGGTTCTAGCCATGTTGGCGTATCGCAACGCATTGAACTGGAAGAAGAGCGCCAACGCCTCAAAAATATTACCCTTCCTTATGTTGATGATGATGGCGGTTTTATTATTCGCACAGCCGCTGAAAATATTGGTGAAGATGAGCTGGCTCAAGATGCAGCATTTTTGCGCCGAGTGTGGGCCAAAGTCAGCGAACGTCGCAAGCGGAAAGGGGTGATATTACTCTATCAAGACTTAGCGTTACCGGTACGGATTATTCGTGACTTTGTGGGAACAGAGCTTGATCATATTCAAGTTGACTCACGCCGTACATATGCTGAACTTCAACAGTTTGTGCAAGAGTTTATGCCTGAGATTGCTAACAAAATTGAGCATTATGCCGGGCCAGCGCCTATTTTTGAATTGTATGATGTTGAAAATGAAGTTCAACGCGCTTTAGGTCGCAAAGTTGAACTCAAATCGGGTGGATATTTAATTATTGATCAAACCGAAGCTATGACCACAGTCGACATTAATACCGGTGCATTTGTAGGTCATCGTAATTTAGAAGAAACCATATTTAATACTAACCTTGAAGCCACTCAAGCGATTGCAAGACAGCTGCGATTACGTAATTTGGGTGGGATTATCATTATCGATTTTATTGATATGTTAAGTAAGGAACATCAAGCACGGGTGTTAGAAAGTTTAAATGCGGCCTTGGCGTTAGATAGAGTCAAAACCAGCGTGAGTGGTTTTTCTGGCTTGGGTTTAGTTGAAATGACCCGTAAACGTACCCGCGAAAGTTTAGAGCATGTGGTATGCGGTGAGTGTCCATCTTGTAAAGGCACTGGCACCATGAAAACGATTGAAACTGTGTCGTATGAGATTTTTCGCGAAATTATTCGATTAGATCGAGCTTATAAAGCCGATGAGTTTTTATTGTATTGCTCACCGGCTGTGTACATGAGTTTTAGCGGCGATGAATCACATTTGTTGGCAGAATTAGAAGTCTACATCGGTAAACGTATTCGTTTGCAAAATGAACCGTTATACATTCAAAGTAAATATGATGTGGTGATGATGTAGTGTCGACAACTCGTACGGGAACGATCAACAGAGTATTTTGGCAGATTTTGGCTATTACACTGGTGCTTTTTGCATTGGCGGTGAGCCTTATTCGTGGTTTATTGCCTCATATTCCTGAAGTCCGTACTGAGTTAATTGATTATCTTGATAGTGAGTACCAACTGCATGTGCAGATGGATAAACTCAGTGCTGAATGGCAAGCATTTGGGCCTGCATTGACCATTAACAATTTAGTCCTACCGCCACAGGATAATCTGCCAATTACAGTTGTCAGCAACAATGTGCATATCAAACTCGATTTTTGGCAGTCGCTACTAACCTTGAGCCCGCAGGTTGAAACCGTTGTATTTGATGGTCTTAAGGTGGCGCTCAATCTCGATCAGTTAACTGCTACTGACGATAATACCAAGCCTAGCGATAAAGCCACTCTTGACTGGTTATATGCCCTGTTATTGGAGCAATTAGGTCATTTTTCAATAACCGATGCCTCCCTGCAACTGGTGAGTAAACAGCATGATTATCGGCCGATTTTTATCGATAATTTATTATGGCAAAACAGCACTAATCGTCACCAAGCACAAGGCATCATCTATGTTGATCCACAGCAGTCAAAGCAAGAACAGTTAACGTTACGTATTGATCTTAGCGGTGATGGTTATCAAGCGGATACTATAGCTGGTCAACTTTACGTGGCCGCAGACTCATTAGACTTAGGCAAATGGGCCTCTAGACAACATAACGCGCAAACAGACGCCGATAATATTGAGTTTCAAGGGGTCATAAATCTTGATGCATGGATGACGTTCGCGCATCGTCAAATTGAAGATGGCATACTGGTTTTTAAACCTAGCTGGTTACAATGGCAAGATGCGGACAGCCAGCAAAAGTTTGCAATCAATTCAGGTTCATTGCAATGGATCCCACAACCAGATGGTTGGCGAATCGACAGTCACAATTTAGATTTATCCACCAATGATCAAACTTGGCCATTACTCACCTTGGCTATTGGCAGTGGTGATGGTGATTTTTTTGGATATGCGAATCAAATTATCCCTACCTTGCTTAAGCCTATGTTGCCGTTAGTGCCAGGTTTAGGCATGCAGCAAGTACGCAGTTGGCAGCAGCTTAATCCTCAAGGAAAAATTGGCCCTATTCGGCTGTATAAACAGGCAGAAAAAGCCCTTATCGCTAAAGTTGAAGCACAGCAATTACAATGGCAGCCCTATGAGTCTATACCAGGTATCAGCCCTTTCGATGCCCAATTAACCTGGGCAAATAATCAACTTGAATTTAGCTTGCCTGAGCAAAAATACCAGCTCGATTTTAGCGATAATTTTAGTCAGCCAATAATACTTAATAGCAGTGCCGTCATGGGCCGATATGATGTTGGCCAGCAGCGCTTGACCGTGGCTAATATTGAATTGAGTAATAGTGATCTTACTCTGCAAGCGGGCCTTAATCTTGAGTTTGCTGAACAGACTCATATGGGATTAGCTGCTCACGTGACCATTAATGATGTGGCTCATCTTGGGCGATATTTTCCATTAATGGCGATGAGTCCAAACTTAATTAGCTACCTTAATGACGGCTTAGTCGCTGGGCAAGTGAATGATGCGCAGTTAGTCTGGCATGGGGATTTAGGTGGCTACCCCTATCAAGACAGCAGCGGAGTCTTTCAAGCCGCTTTTACTCTTAATAATGGCAATTTTAAGTTCCAACCTGATTGGCCTGCTGTGAGCGATCTTACTTTATCAGCCTTGTTTGAAAATGCGATGATGGATTTACATATTGATCAGGGCAAACTTGATGACGTTACGGTAGACGGCGCGCGAGTGTCTATTCCACATTTGGGGGAAGCGTCGTTGTTAAAGGTTGAAGCCGATATTAATACTGATGCTCAAGCTGCAACCAAAGTAATTAATGCTTCACCGTTACATGATTCTGTCGGGTCTACGTTAGACGTAGTGCAAATCCAACAACACATTAATACTCGATTGGATCTGGCGATTCCCTTATATGAAGGCGGCGAGCAACTCATTAAAGGTCAAGTCACATTTAATAATAACCCAGTGTTTATTGATACTCCCGGTTTAGATTTACAGGGGGTGACAGGGCAAGTGAGTTTTGTTAATCAAGTAATTGAAGGTAAAAATATTAAGGCTCGATTATTTCAACAGCCTCTCACGTTTAGCTTGAGTACCGGTAAGCGCAACAACAATATTGCATTAAATGTTGCGCTGAAAGGACGCTGGGATCTTGATGCCCTACCTGACAGTTTAGACAATCCACTGACTGAAACCTATCACGGAAACATGGACTGGAATGGCCAGTTAACTATGATTTTTGATCCTAGTGGCTACAGTTTACAAGTTTCTGCAAATTCCGATCTTGTAGGAACATCATTAGATTTACCTATCCCTTATGAAAAATCGGCAGCGGAACCGAAAACGCTCAGTGCAGAACTGATTGGCGATAACAAACAATCATCACTGAGCATTAAACTGGGTAATGATGTGGAGTTTTGGGGAGGATTTAATGCCGATAATGGCAGTCAACTGGCCTTTTATGATGTGATGATAGGTCGCCATTTTAGATTGGGTGACAGATTAAATAAGCAGTATGGGCACATACATGTAGATCTGCCTAAAGTTGACTTAGCGCAGTGGCTACCGCTGATTAATCGCTTTAGTGCGACAGCAGAACCTGAAGTCGTGACCTCTTTGATACGAGACCGTATTTTAACTGTCGCCGAGTTGCCTGATACTGAGTTGCAACAACCCATTTCGCCTGCGGTTGATGCTAACCTTGCGACTCCGGCATTTCCACCATTAGCGGGAATTCATGCCAATATTGGCCAATTAACGGTACTTGGGCAATCATTCGATAAATTGCATTTCGATGCTAAGCCAACCGAACATGTATGGCGCTTTGATGCTCAGTCACAACAGTTTGATGGCCGTATCGATTTTTATGCTAATTGGCGCGATCAAGGCATTAAAGTTGTCGCAAGCAAACTGCATTTATTGCCAACAGCCAGTGCAACAAAAAGTGATGATTTATCCCCGACTGTTATGCTACAAAATCTGCCTACGTTAGCGATAGATGTGGATGATTTTAGTGTAAATAATTTATCGCTCGGTCATTTAGTATTGCAAGGATTGCCCGTAGAACAAGGCTACCAATTCCAGACTCTTTCACTGACTAAGCCAACGGTAACATTGCAGGCAAATGGCTTATGGTCAGTTGATAATGGCACTGAAAAAACCTCGTTTGAGGTCAATTTACAGGCCGATAAGTTTGATGACCTCTCGACGATATTGAACATCAACCCTGGGCTAGAAGATGCGCCATTAGATCTCAATGGTCAGTTATCATGGCAAGGTGCACCTTATCATTTCATGCTCGATACACTTAACGGCCAGCTAAAATTTGAGTTAGGTAAAGGCCATTTATCGGAAATAAGCGATAAAGGTGCACGGGTATTTTCATTATTTAGTTTAGATTCATTATTACGCAAATTATCATTAGATTTCTCGGATGTGTTCGGTGAAGGCTTATACTTTAATCGCTTCAACGGCAACCTTGCGATTGATGATGGTGTAGTGAAAACCACAGATTCAGAAATGGATGCTATTGCGGGCAATATGCGCATACGCGGTTATACCGATCTCACCAGTCAAAGCTTAAATTATGATATTCGGTTTGTGCCGCAGCTTGCGTCGAGTGTACCAACCGTGGTGTTATTGAGCACCAGTGCATGGACTTTAGGTTTAGGGGCATTTGCCCTGACAAAAGTGTTAGAGCCTGTGATTGAAGTCATTTCTGAAATTCGTTTTCGAGTGACCGGCACCATGGACAATCCACAACTTGAAGAGCTTGAGCGTAAGAGTAAAGAAATTGAAATTCCACAAGCTATTTTACCGCAAGCCAATGAGTCGAGTGTTGAAACTCAGATTAAAACTGGAGTTGATTCTAATATCGAGCCCAAGCTTAAAAGTGATACCAAGGGCGAAAATGAAACTCAAGCCCCAGAGCATAATAGGCAAGATAATGTACCGCCCAATATCACAGGGGCAATTAGCTCAATACCAACGAATCAGGTTTCTCGAATGATAAAGGCGCAAATGTACACCGACGCTTTATCAAGGGACCAACACGCAGGCGAGTCACTGGCTCATGTCGTTTCGCTACCAGGAGTAAGAGATGCAAATCAGCTTATTACAATGCCAAAGCAGTCGCGATGTCCAAGCCAATCTCGCGTTTGTCGACTCGCAGCTTAAAGACTTACCTCGAGAAGCCAATGAACCACAATTAGTGGTGTTACCTGAGTGTTGTTTATTGTTTGGTGGCCACGAAAGCCAGCAGCTTGAATATGCAGGTAGCCAGGATCAAAGCGAACTTAAAAACGCGTTAGCTTCGATGGCTAAAAAGTATCAAGTGTATTTTATTGCCGGCACTATTCCTATGCGTGCCGATGATGGTCGAGTCTTCAGCCGTTGTTATTTTTTTGATGATCATGGCGTCACCCTAGGTCATTACGATAAACTGCATTTATTCGACGTTGAGGTGAGTGATAACACCAAAACCTATCGTGAAAGTGATACCTTTCATCCAGGCGATCATATTAGTGTGATTGATACTCCGTTTGGCAAAGTCGGCTTAGCCATTTGTTATGATATTCGCTTTGGCGACATGTTTCGGGCTTTACGTTTAGCTGGAGCAGATTATATTGCTCTACCTTCTGCATTTACCAAAGTGACTGGGGAAGCGCATTGGCAAGTGTTATTGCAAGCCAGAGCGATTGAAACTCAATGTTATTTATTGGGCGCAGGCCAATGGGGACAGCATAATCAAGGCAGTCGAGAAACATGGGGGCACAGTATGATTGTTGATCCATGGGGCAGAGTTATTGCTGAACGAGCGACGGAATGTGGCTGGGTACAGGCTAAAGTCGATTCAGCGGAATTACAGCGCATTCGTCAACAAATGCCGCTGATGGGCCATAATCGATTTAGAGAGCCACAGCTGAAATAATACTGGCTGAGCCACGACTAACACTGAATTCGCAGTACGCGTTACCAATTAATAAAGAGAATTTTAATGCCATTTTTAACCCAAGTAGAGCAGAGTTTATTGCAAGATGGATTAACCTTAGACGGATTGCAAGGTTACTTAAATACCATTCATCAACACAATATCGATTTTTCAGACCTGTATTTCCAAGGTAGCCGTCATGAGTCTTGGGTTTTAGAAGATGGCATAGTCAAAGAAGGCAGTTTCCACATTGAGCGTGGTGTGGGGGTACGTGCTATTAGCGGTGAAAAAACCGGTTTTGCTTATGCCGACGAGATTACTCCAGCCGCTCTTGATGCCGCAGCGAAAGCCGCCCGTGGCATTGCCAGTGCCGGTGAGCAGCACAAGGTACAAGCCTTTAAGCGTCAAGCGGCACATAAACTCTATGACAGTGCCGATCCAATTGCGGCTATGGACGAAGTGAAGAAAATCGACTTGTTAAAGCAAGCCGATGCGTATATCCGTAGTTTAGACAGCCGTATTATTCAGGTTGTGGTTAGTTTATCTGGCGTACATGAGGAAATATTGATCGCTGCCAGTGACGGTACATTGGCCGCAGATATTCGTCCATTAGTGCGTTTTAACTGTAGTGTTATTTTAGAAGACAACGGCAAGCGTGAACGCGGTAGTGCCGGTGGTGGTGGTCGTCACGATTACAGTGCCTTCTTAGCCACAGATGAAACTGGCTTACCACAGAGTTTTGAATTTGCTCGTGAAGCAGTGCGCCAAGCTCAAGTGAATGTTAATGCCATTGATGCTCCAGCAGGTGAAATGACCGTAGTGTTGGGTAACGGTTGGCCTGGTGTGTTATTGCACGAAGCGGTAGGTCATGGCTTAGAAGGTGACTTTAATCGCAAAGGTAGCAGCGCCTTTAGCGGTAAAATGGGCCAGCAAGTGGCATCGACATTAGTCACCATAGTCGATGATGGTACATTGGAAAATCGTCGTGGTTCATTAAGTATCGATGATGAAGGCGTGCCAACTCAAAAAACCACTTTGATTGAAAATGGTATTTTAACCGGCTACATGCAAGATAAGTTAAATGCGCGCTTAATGGGACAATTGCCTACGGGTAATGGTCGCCGCGAATCTTATGCTCATTTACCTATGCCACGGATGACGAATACTTATATGAATGCCGGTGAATCAGACCCTGCAGACATTATCAAGTCAGTGAAGAAAGGCATCTATGCGCCCAACTTTGGTGGCGGTCAAGTCGATATCACTTCAGGTAAGTTTGTGTTCTCAGCTTCTGAAGCTTATTTGATTGAAGATGGTGAGGTAACTCAGGCAATTAAAGGTGCAACTTTAATTGGTAATGGCCCTGAAGCCATGGGATTAATTTCCATGGTTGGTAATGACTTAGCTCTAGATAAAGGCGTAGGCGTGTGCGGTAAAGACGGACAAAGCGTGCCTGTTGGCGTGGGGCAACCAACATTGAAAATTGATCGTCTAACGGTTGGCGGTACAGCTTAAACGTTAGCCTATTTAGCCGTAAGTAGCCGGCTTACTGAGTGTTATGACTTGGTAAGCCGTTGTATATTTAAGGCTTATTTTGATAGTCTTGTTTATTTAAGGATATGTATAGTCAGGTTAATAATCTATGTGGCTGTGAAAATAACTGTTTTAAGTTATACTTCATCAAGGAATTAGAGTATTAACTCTAGAGGTGTTTATGGTTGCAAAGCGTCATAGTAGTCCACATAGCCAGAGGCGATTGAGCTTGGTGTTGTGTTCGAGTGTTTTTTTTGTTCATCTCAGTGTTTTCGCTGAGCCCATTACGTTTAGCAATGCTTGGCAGCAATTAACCCAAGTAAGCGATCATCTGCAAGCCAAAACCCAGCATGTTAACCGCGCCAAAGCCGAAGAAGACGCTGGTGATGCACTGAATTTCCCATCGTTGAATATTGCCGGTAGTTATACCCGTCTTGAAAAACCGATTGAACTTGACCTCAATGATCTTAATCCACTTGCCTCGCTTGATAGCAGTACCTTACCGCCAGCGCTTGGCGGTGCCCTAGCCAGTATTCCTAGTTCATTGTTTGTTACCCCTTTTACTGAGCAAGATGTATTTCGTGCTAGTTTGCAAGCCATGTGGCCGATTTACACTGGTGGTAAAATTACTGCTGCGCAAGGGATACATGCAGCACAAGTTTCTGAAACTGAACAAGAGTTGGCCCTAGCTCGGCGGGAGTTATTTCTGCAGTTAGTTGATCGTTACTATGCGGTGTCGGTGACAAAAACCTTAGTTGATACTCAAAATCAGTTGGTAGATTCGTTAGCGTTACATGTCAGCCATGCACAAAAATTGGAGCAACAAGGGCAAATAGCCAAAGTTGAACGCTTAAATGCCCAAGTCGCGTTAGAAAATGCCAAGGTCAATAGGGGTAAAAGCCAGCGTCAATATGAAATGGCCGAAATAGCTTTAGCGCGGATGTTGCATATTCCCTCAGTCGATCCTATTTCAGCGCTGTTTTTACTGGAACAGCAACCGTCATTGCCACAACTTAGCCAGCTGACGTTAACTCAGCATCCGGCATTAAAACTGCTTGAGGCTAAAGAAGCTCAAGCCAATGGCTTAGTGGACCTAGAAAAGGGCAGTTATTACCCCACAGTGTATTTATACGGTAACTATACCTTGTATGAAGATGACAGCTTATTTTCACAAGTGGAACCTGATTGGATGGTAGGTGTGGGCATGAGCATACCGCTGATAAGCCGTGATGGGCGCAGTGGTAAAGTACAAGCCGCCAAAAGTGCTTTATTGCAAGCTCGATACACTAAAGCACAAACCAAGCAGGATTTAAGTTTACTGATCGATCAAAGTTATCGGCAAATGCTGCAAGCTAAAGAAGAAGCCGATGCGCTGAATACGTCGTTAGCGTTAGCGACTGAAAATTTACGTTTACGAGAGTTATCTTTCAATCAAGGCTTATCCACATCAATTGATAGGATCGATGCAGAGTTAAGCTTAACGGCGGTTAAAACTCAGCAATTAGGGGCTAAATATCGCTATATTCAAGCCTATGCCAAAGTGATGGCCATTAGTGGTCAAGTCGATGAATTTATTAACCGAACTCAACTTCAGGGGGCTGCTTATGCGGGCTAACAAGATCATCGCGGTCATTGCATTCGTGTTACTTATATTACTGTTAGGCTATGGCGTCATGCTGGCCTTTACGCCGCAACCGGGCGTGTTACAAGGGCAAATAGAAGCTCGTGAATACAACATATCTTCTAAAGTGCCAGGGCGGGTAGAGCAGGTCTTAGTGCGCAAAGGCGATCAGGTTGATGTGGGCGATATTTTGTTTGCCATCAGCAGTCCTGAATTGGATGCCAAGCTAGTGCAGGCTCAAGGTGGTCTAGAAGCCGCAACCGCAATGCAGCAACAAGCTAATAATGGCGCAAGACAACAACAAGTCACAGCCGCTAAAGAGCAATGGTTAAAAGCTCAAGCTGCCACCGAGCTTAGTCTAAAAACATATCAGCGCATTGAAAATCTATTTGATGAAGGTGTTGTTGCAAGGCAAAAGCGTGATGAAGCTTATACCCAATGGCAGGCCGCTAAATATACTGAACAGGCAGCCTATGCCATGTATCAAATGACCGACGAAGGCGCACGCGATGAAACCAAAGCGGCTGCGGCAGGCAAGACTCGTATGGCAGAAGGCGCAGTTAACGAGGTGAATGCAATTTTAGCTGATAGCCAAATGCGTTCACCTAAAAAAGCTGAGGTGAGTGAAGTACTGTTACAAGCAGGTGAGTTAGCACCGAGTGGCTTTCCGGTAGTGAGCATTATTGATATGAGTGATGCTTGGGCTGTATTACAAGTGCGAGAAGATCAATTATTACAATTTAAACAAGATCAAAGCGTGATGTTAGATATCCCCGCATTGCAGCAGCAAGTTGAATTTACCGTGTCGCACATCAGTGTGATGGGCAATTTTGCCACTTGGCGCTCCACTGAAAGTGGCCATGATTTTGATATGCGTACATTCGAGGTGGAACTGACACCTAAGCAGAAAATAGCCGATTTACGTGTTGGGATGTCGGTATTATTTCGCGCCGACAAGCTCAACGAACATTAATAAGGCTTGCTGATGAGGCATCTATTTCGGCGTGAATGGACAGTGTTATGGCATTCGCCTTGGCAACTCGCCTTGGTGAGCTATATTCCGCTCATCGGCGTACTTGCGCTGTGGTGGTTGTTCAGTGCAGGCTTGCCAAGACAGCTTCCGGTTGCCGTGGTTGACTTAGATAATAGCCAAATTAGTCGTATGCTTACCCGGCAATTATCGGCAAACGCCGTGGTTGCTCCTCGCGCATATGCTAATGAAGCATCAGCAATTGACGCTATGCGTAAAGTGGAAGTTTATGGTTTAGTTATTTTGCCTTATCAGCTTAACAAAGACCTATTAACATCCAAACAACCCACGATTGATATTCGCTATAACAGTCAATTTTTATTAGTTGGCAAGTTACTCTCTAGCCAACTACAACTCAGCCTTGCTGAGGGCTTAACGCATATTGGTGAAATAAATTTATTGCTCAAAGGAGCCAATAAAGCCACAGTCGATGTGAGTTTAACGCCTATTAGTAATCAAACCACGGCACTATTTAATCGCAATAATAACTATGTCGGATTTCTGGTTCCTCCTATATTGATTGCATTGTGGCAGTTGCTGTCGATGCTGGTTTTTGTCAATAGTGTTAATGCGGAACTGCTCCCGCAGGGTGAACGTAACTATTTGGCCAAAAATTTTTGGGCTAAGGTGTGGGTTAAAATCCTGTTCTACAGCCCCATTATGCTTATTCATGGTGGCTTTATTCTGCTGTGGTTATACCATTATTTGGCGATGCCGATAGCGGGTTCGTTATGGCTTTTGGTATTGGCGCAGATGTTCATGCTCATGGCGTTGTGGTTGATCGTGTTATTTATTTTTATGCTGATGCGTGACAGTGCACGGGTGGTCAGCTTTTGTACTGCCTTATTTGCACCTGCGTTTGCGTTTATGGGGATTACCTTTCCAGTTAATGATATGCCTTTATTGGCTAAATGGTGGCGCTTGATTATGCCATCAAGTCACTATATCGACTCTCATGTCAGTGTGGTGAGCTACGGGGTGAACTTGCCACAAGTGTTACTGCAAATCAGTTCATATTGGGGCTTTTTACTATTAATCCCTTTGCTTTATGTGTTGGGGCGTCATGCTCAGAAAATACCGCCTCAAGTTCCCGTGAGCAAGTCAATTAGTCTGGGAGTCAAGTGATGAACTTCTGGCAGTTAATGGTTGCAGAATGCAAAGCGATACTGGCTGATAAAGCCATAGTCGTGACCTTATTTGGTGGCGTGTTATTTTACTCAGTGCTTTATCCGTTACCGTATCTGCATCAGGTGCCGACAGAGCAGCAGATTGTGGTCGTTGATCATGATAATTCTTCTCTCAGCCGATTGGTGACACGTCATGCCGATGCCAGTGCCAAGATAAAAGTGCTCGCTAATGTAAACAGTATTGACCAAGCCCAAGCTTGGATTGATGCTGGTAAAGCGCATGGTTTATTGGTTATCCCAGCGGATTTTAGGCGTAATTTGTTATTGGGCAAAGGCGCGACATTAAGTTACGGCGGTGATGCGAGTTACTTTTTAATTTATTCTGCGATTGTTGAAGGCTTAGTTTCTGCAGGTATTGATGCCAGTAAACACGTGCAAATGATAGGTTTGCTCGCCCGTGGACAAAACCCAGAGTTAGCGCAGCAAGCTGTTAATTCTATCCATATTAATTCGGTGCCGGCTTTTAACCCAAGTTTGGGTTATACCCCCTATGTGGTACCGGGTTTATTTTTATTAATTTTGCATCAAACCTTATTAATTGGCACAGGTATTTTGGGCGCAGGCCAATGGGGTAAACAGGGCTACTGGCAGCAAGTCCGGCCGGTGACCTTAGTGCTTGCAAGGCTTAGTGTGTTTATGATGATTTATACATTATTCAGCAGTTTCTACTTAGGCGCTTGTTTTTATTGGTATAAAGTCAGCGTGGTTGCCTCTGTGATTGAAGTAGGCTTATTTATGTTGCCCTTTTTATTGGCTACGGGTTCGTTAGGTATTTATCTCAGTAGTTTGTTCCGCCGGCGTGAATTACCCACCCAATTGTATTTATTGGTCTCTATGCCAATTTTATTTGTGGCAGGATTTGTGTGGCCAATTGCGTTGATTCCACAGCCATTGGTAGTGGCATCGCAAGTTATTCCTGCTGTGCCAGCGATTATGGGGATGCTCGAGTTAAATCAATTAGGGGCAGGTTGGTCGGCCGTGTTGCCTAAATGGCTGCAATTATGGGGCCTATTCGCCGTTTTTGTCACTATGGCAATAGTGGCCATTGCACGTAAACAGCAAGATGTTAATACTCCATCATAGTATCGTGTGTAAACTTAGTATCGAGTGTAAATGACAAAAAGGCTGTAGCAGTTTCACGTTCTGTCAATCAATTCTGCTAACAAAAATAGACAGGTATCTTATTGATTTACCTGTCTATTGCTGCACACTCAGCAAGATGTACTAACAAAAAACTGTTTGGCTGATTGCATTGAACCGTGACGGTTTTTTGGTCTGGGTCCAATTACATCATTCCGTCTTGTGTGCTGGTTAATGATGCTTGTAAACGTTCAACGTTATGCTGATAAATACTGCTGTTATCCACTTTTGCCGCATATTTAAAATCAGCTAATGCACCTAATTTGTCATTATTGATTAACTTCATTATGCCGCGATTATTGTAGGCATAAGCACGCTCTACCATTGATGCAATTGCGACTTGAGTACGGGCACTTTTCACTGCAGCATCACAGGCTTTTTCGGCATTTTCCATGTCAGATAATTGCACGTAACCTGCACATAAGTTCACATTGCGAGAATAGTCATCCACTGTGTATTTACTTGCAGACAATGTTGCTGTGAGCCCTTGCTGAACATCACCAGATTGCAATGCGTTAACACCTGGTACATCTTCAATTAATACCATTTTGTAGGCATTGCTATTGATGTGATGGCCTTGTTCGTCAGCCATAACACTTGTCGATGCTGTCAGTATTAATGTGGCACTCATTAGGCCGTTAACTATGCTTTTTTTCATGATGTCGCTCCCTTAAACGTTTACGTAGCGCCGCGCTACAGATGAACTTTAGTCAAAAGGACTAAAGCCGACAAACGATAAAAAACGCATTAATAGATTAAAAAAATTCACTTATATCGACAAGTTAATCAAGCTTAGTGCAGTGATGGTGAGCGACTTAGGTATTTTATCGTGTTTATCTTGATTGATTGTTGCGATGCTTTATTTAACATCACTCAATAGATACTGCTGATTGGTGGCCTGTACTTTTGTTTATGACTTGGTGCCACAGTTAAGTTGTTGGCAAAAAGAGTCATTTATGCTGAGGTTTGCTTTTTTGG
>NZ_JACJER010000083.1:0-21351 GCF_014164185.1 Shewanella sp. SG44-6
TTGGCTTATAATCGACTTATAAGCAAATTTATAAGGGCTGTTATTAGTGAGTATAGAACAACAAAAAATAAAGGTATGGGATTTTCCAACCCGTTTTTTTCATTGGGCCATGGTGTCTTTAGTTGGCGGATTATGGTGGACAGCTGAAATAGGAGAAATGCAGTGGCATCAGATACTAGCGTACCTGTTGATGACACTGATTATATTTAGATTAATTTGGGGCTTTATAGGAAGCGATACCGCTAAGTTTACACATTTTTTTGTAGCACCTAAAAAAGTTATTGCTTACGCAAAAGCACAGCCTAAACCCAAGTCGATAGGCCATAATCCATTAGGTGGGTATATGGTCATTTTATTGTTAAGCATCATTATGCTGCAATTAATTAGCGGATTATTTGCTACCGATGATATTTTTACCGAAGGTCCATTGATGTATCTTGTATCGTCAGATATAGCAGGATGGTTAACTTGGTTACATAAAACCAATTTCAATATTATTTTAGCTATGGCCGCGATTCACATCATTGCGGTAGTTGTCCATGTCGCTAAAGGTGACAATATACTTAAAGCAATGTTTAGTGGTTATAAACTGGCTAGCAAGCAGATAACCCCACCTCGCTTACGTTCGCCTTGGATAGCGTTAATTATCGTATTAGCCATATTTGTCTGTGTATGGTGGTTGTTGCTTGAACCTGTAGTCAGTTATTTATAAATTTATATTAGGGTTTGTTGATTTTTAGTTTTTTGCTGCGAATTGTTAGTATGTAGTTGAAGTTGTCAGTGATTAAGCTGTGAGCTTTGTTGTGTCGTTATTTCACATGAAAAGCCAATACCCTAGTAGATATGACCAATAAACATTGCCCTAAGGTGTAGGTTAAAAGCGTATTATTCTGTGTTGAGCGAAATGCTGCTTAGATTGCTAGGTAGTGTTCCACTCGCTTGATTATCTCACGTTTATCTCGAACGAAATCGAACCAAAAACTCATTAATCAGCAATAAAAAAGCCCATATGCATGGGCTTTACTCTTTTGGGTTACAGGTCTGAACGACTTATTGCTTGCTTAAACTAATCGATTTAAATCTTGTTCAGCTCCAGGTAACTTTAGTCTTTTTTGTAAACGTCGTGACAACCTTTACAACTTTTACCAGTGTTAGCAAAAGCTTGTTTAATACTGTTCTCATTACTTGTTTTAGCTGCAATAGCTAACGCTGCGGCATTATCTTGGAATGCAGTCATTTTGCTATCAAAGTCAGCCTTATCTTGCCAAATTTTTGCAAGAGCTTCAGTATCGCCTTTATCAGAACCGTCAATAAAACCTTCATGTGGTAGTTTTGATAGTGCGGCAACATTATCTGCACGAGAACTAAACACCGCTGCATCAAAAGGTTTTTTACCTTTTAGCATCGCGCCCATATCACCAAAGTTATAAGCAATTAAGCCGAAAGCAGCTTGACGGTATTCAATGGCATCAGCTGTTTCTTTGAAATTATTCGCAAATACTGCTGGAATCATCATTGCGGTAACCGCAACTGTTAGTAATATCTTTTTCATCGTTATCCTTCACTTTTTGTTGATGGTACCGGTTCCATAAGCACTAATACTCATTAGTCATGCTTAATATTAAGCTAGCGTGTTCTAACGTTTGCCACTTAGCCAAATATTTAGCGCTAAGTTTCAGTGTATTAGTCTTTATTCTACACAATTTCATTATCATTTTGCGATATGTTTTATTACATGTTTATCAACGGCTGTTTTGCTAATTTGCGTAGTTCCTTGATACACTTGTAATGTCTAGGCATTACTATAAAGAGAAATACAATGCGTGCCAATTGGAATTTAGTGGTAGAAAAAATTTTAACTCATGCTAACGAAGATGATTTATCTGTGTTGTTTCAATTATTATTAACGGAAGAAGAGCGCAGCGCTGTTTCTGGGCGTTTACAGGTATTTCAAACCTTATTGGCGGGGAAATTAAGTCAAAGACAAATCGCAGCAGAGCATCAGGTCAGTATTGCAACCATTACGCGTTGTTCAAATTATTTGAAAAATATGTCAGTAAAACAAAGAGATTCAGACAAAAAGTTAATTTTAGACTAGTTTGTTTTGATAGAAATATTCTTTATTAATCATATTATCAGAGCTTTTTTGTTATCGATAACAGATAGCATTGCTGTTCAATGGTTATTCATATCATTAATTTTAGAATTATCAAATTGACCAGCACAAATAAATAGTCTCATTAATTTACTGTGCCTAATTGGGGGAGGATCACAGCTCATTGGTATTCGAATTACTTTCATTATCTTGAATGTGCTTAGCTCAGATTATAACGAGATAACTAATTTCTCGCCCCAATTGAGCGGTTCTATTTTATCCAGTATTTACCAATACAGCTTATTGACTGATGCTTCTCGGGAGTCTGTGGTGACGATAGCTTGAGCGTCTCAAGATTAGATAAACACCATAAGTGATTAAACACAACGCAAACAGTGTGCTGGAGTCTCTAGGGTAAAAGCGATAAAGGCTCACAGCGGTTAACACATAGATAAATGGCATCAATCCATAGAGTGTTTCAGGGATTAAGCCTGATTTTCTCTTACGTTTAGCATCAGTGCGACGGTTTTTGGACCTCAGGTTATAGATATATGCACCATACAAATACACAACAACAGAGGCAATCAGGGCATAGTTGGGTTCAAGCAAAAAAATACTGACACAGCCTATAACCATGTAAGAGAAAGGTAATAATTCGTATAGCGGTTTAATTAACATAAGCACTCCGTCGCTACGTATTAATTATTATATTGGTAGTCAACTAGTGAGGATTGCACTCCAAATAATCCATAAAGGGAGTTGCAATAAATCTAACTAATTGATGCGAGTAAATTAATGCTACTAATCTGTTAGTATAACCTAAATAAAAAGGCACTGACTAGTTAATAGACAATGCCTTGAGTTTTTTCAATCTTTCTACTGACAAATAGACTTTAAACATAACACCAGATAAGGTCTATTGATCAAATAATTTATGCGTAACGAATTAACGACAGCCGCAACCGCCATTACCATCACAGCCAGGTTTTTCTGAACCACATGATTCATGACCGTGGTCATGTCCGTGCTCATGGCTGCCACAACCGCCTTCAGCATGGATATGACCATGAGAAAGTTCTTCAGCTGTCGCTTCTCTTACTGCAATGACTTCAACACTAAAATGCAGTGACTGACCTGCTAATGGATGATTTCCATCAACAACAATGACATCGTCTTTGACTTCAATCACTTGAACTGGGCGTTGGCCCATTTCAGTTTCAGCGATAAAACGCATACCCGGAACAATGTCTTCGACATCACCAAATGCACTGACAGGAACTTCTTGCTTTAAGCCAGGATGATATTCGCCATAAGCTTGTTCAGCAGGGATTTTCGCCTCGATAGTTTCACCAACAGTTTTACCTTCTAAAACTGATTCAAGTCCAGGAATTAAATTTTCAGTACCATGTAAGTAAACCATAGGCTCACTTTCAAATGAACTTTCAACTAATAAACCTTGCTCATCAGATAAGCGGTAATGAATAGTGACCGCCGCATGTTTTGTAATTTTCATATCGCCTCCAATTGTGATGTGTGCATGATAGCGTATTTTGCTATCAAGCTGCGATGGCTAACATCAGTTTTTGCTTATTCAATCACAGCTTTTTGTATTTTGTCTTATGCTGCAGGTTTAATTACCTGAATGCTGAAAATAAATCAGTATGTTTGTCATAGCGTTGCAAAGGCTTCTCGTTCACTTTTCTGGTATCTCTATCGACAGTCGACTATTGGGGTTTTAATCATTTTGTTAATTCTATAGCACTGTATTTATTATATTTTATTGTTTTTTCCTTTTCTGTTGACGTTTACGTTAAGGTGGGAAATCGCTATTGATTATCGTTACCAGTAGTGACTTGTGACGCTATGACACCTCTTTACTCAGAAAATCAACTTAGCCTAAAAAATAACTTGTAAATAAACTGTAAGCAGGGGTTGACAACCTTAGGTAAAAAAAGTGATTCTGTTAGCCAAGGAAAATCAGATTGTTGAATCTGATTCAATAATTATCAGCAGTTAACATTTATTATAAAAAGAGAATCATCAAATGTTTACCCTCATGCTCGTTGTAATTACTACCATTACAACCACCACTATTACCATAGTGGGGGCGGGCTGATTACACCCTAAAAGATTTGTACAACAAGCCCGCTTCTAACATCTGAAGCGGGCTTTTTTGTTTTAATTCTAATCATTTGGTTTTAATTTAATGTTGTCACTCTATTAGTGACATGGAGATTGACATGAAAGTAATGAAATTTGGTGGAACATCACTAGCGAATTGGCCTCGTTTTTCTATGGCGGCAGACATTATTGCTGATACTGCATTAACGGAATCTGTTGCGACTGTACTTTCTGCTCCTGCCACTGTGACCAATGCGCTTTTAGAAATGGTCGATATTGCCGTTAATCAGCAAGATTACCAGTCAGTATTAGACCATATTAGTTCAGTTTATAGTGGACTCTTTTCAGATGCCGCAGCATCACTGATCACGTCTTCTCAGCATCAGTTGCTGGTTGAAAAACTAGCCGTACAAATGCAAATTTGGCAAGACAAACTATATGGGATTAAATTACTAGGTGAATGCCCTGACAGTGTCCGCGCTGAAATCGTAGTCACAGGTGAACGATTGTCGGCGGCATTAATGGAGCAAGTGATGTTGGCAAAAGGCATCACTTCAGCACAACTTGATCCTGTTGCGCTATTTTTAGCTCACGGACAGCCGTTGGAGTCTGTGGTTGATATCGCAGTCAGTAAGCTACGCTTTGCTTTACTTAAGCTTGAACAATGTCGCGTATGGGTTATGCCTGGTTTTACTGCTGCAGATGCTCATGGCAAAGTGGTGACATTGGGTCGTAATGGTTCTGATTATTCCGCTGCTGTGCTGGCGGCCTGTTTAGATGCCTCTAGTTGTGAGATTTGGACTGACGTTGATGG
This sequence comes from Shewanella sp. SG44-6, assembly GCF_014164185.1. Lineage (NCBI taxonomy): Bacteria > Pseudomonadati > Pseudomonadota > Gammaproteobacteria > Alteromonadales > Shewanellaceae > Shewanella > Shewanella sp. SG44-6. The sequence continues at coordinate 5,031 of NZ_JACJER010000083.1, forward strand.
GGTTTATAATACTGACCCACGAGTAGTTGCTGATGCAAAATTATTATCACAATTAAGCTATCAAGAGGCGATGGAATTATCTTATTTTGGTGCCAAAGTGTTGCACCCTAAAACTATTGCACCGATTGCTCAGTATCATATCCCTTGTTATATCAAAAACAGTTTTAATCCATCTGCCCCTGGCACCTTAGTGTCTAATGACGATGATAAAACTGGTTTACAAGTTAAAGCGATTTCAAACCTTGATAACCAAACCATGTTTAACGTTTCTGGTCCTGGTATGAAAGGCATGGTTGGTATGGCAAGCCGAACATTAGCGGTTATTTCTCGCAGTGGTATTTCAGTATCTCTAATTACTCAAAGCTCATCTGAATACAGTATCAGTTTCTGTGTAGCCACTTCAGATGCCAATAAAGCGAAATGGGCATTAGAGCAAGAGTTTGAACTAGAAATTAAGAGTGAATTACTTGAACCAATAGAGTTACGTCATGACCTGTCGATTGTGTCTCTGATCGGCGATGGCATGAAAACCCACAAGGGAGTCGCGGCTAAGTTTTTTACCGCGTTAGCTAAAGCCAGTGTGAATATTGTTGCGATTGCGCAAGGTTCATCAGAGCGTTCTATTTCAACGGTTATCCAACAGAAGAAAACTAAACATGCCATTGGCGCATGTCATCAAGCCTTTTTTGATGTACAGCAGTATCTCGATGTATTTTTAGTTGGCAGCGGTAATGTGGGGGCGGGTTTATTAGAACAAATTAAGCAACAAGGCTCGATGCTAAAAGATCAGCACATTAGCATTCGTGTTTGTGGCATTGCTAACTCTCGTCAGATGATATTAAGCAGTGAAGGTTTTGAGCTTACTGAATGGCAATCATTATTGGCCGAAAAAGGTCAACCATATGATTTAGCTAAGTTGCTGCAATGGGGGCAAGAACAACAATTGCTTAACCCTGTGCTGGTTGATTGTACTTCGAGCGAGTTAGTGTCAGATCGTTATCTTGATGTCATGAATGCCGGCTTCCATGTTGTGACACCCAATAAAAAGTCTAATACTCGTGATTATGCTTACTATCAAGAGCTGCGTAAAACAGCGTTAACTCAGCGCCGTCAATTTTTATATGAAACCACGGTTGGTGCTGGTTTGCCTGTCATCGATAACCTGAAAAAGCTCATGTACGCGGGAGATAAACTACATAAGTTTAACGGTATTTTATCTGGGTCGTTATCGTATATCTTTGGTATGTTAGATGAAGGTATGAGCTTATCGCAAGCAACATCCATTGCTCGTGATAAGTGTTTTACTGAACCCGATCCTCGCGATGATCTCAGCGGTATGGACGTTGCGCGTAAGGTATTAATTTTAGCCCGTGAAGTCGGTCTACCTTTAGAGCTTGAGGACATTCATGTCGAGTCGGTATTGCCTGTAGGTTTTGATGACTCTGGTGATGTAAATCAATTTATGGCTAATCTGCCTTCATTAGATGCAGAAATATCAGCCCGAGTCGCAGCAGCAAAAGCCGAAGGTAAAGTACTGCGTTATGTTGGCCAAATCGATGAAGGCCAATGCCATGTCAGAATTATTGAAGTGGATGCAACTAATCCGCTTTATAGTGTTAAAGGTGGCGAGAATGCCCTAGCATTTTATAGCCGTTATTATCAGCCGATCCCGTTCGTGTTAAGAGGTTATGGTGCAGGAACTGAAGTGACAGCAGCTGGCGCCTTTGCAGACGTGCTAAGAACCCTAAATTGGACTCGTGAGGTTGGGTTATGAAGCAAACGTTAAAGGTAAGCCAAGACACGCTTACGGTTTATGCACCAGCATCAATGGGCAACGTGGGGGTGGGATTTGATTTGCTTGGTGCAGCCTTAGCGCCAATCGATGGATCATTACTGGGTGATAAGGTAATGATCAGTAGTGCGGTTAGTGGCATCAGTTATAGTCAGGTGGGTGAATGGGCGCATAAGCTACCCGCTGACGGCAAAGACAATATCGTTTATCAATGTGCGGAGTTCTTTTTAGATAAATTACAAAAACATGATGGAGTAACTCTCTGCCTAGAAAAAAACCTTCCTGTAGGCAGTGGCTTAGGCTCAAGTGCAAGCTCTGTTGTTGCCGCATTATATGCTCTAAATGAACATTTTGGACTGCCGTTTGACCAGCAAGCTTTGTTAGCTTTGATGGGCGAATTTGAAGGTAAAATATCGGGTAGTGTGCATTACGACAATGTTGCACCTTGCTATTTAGGAGGCATGCAATTGATGCTTAACTCTGATAAGCAAGCATGTGCAACCATCCCGAGCTTTGACAATTGGTATTGGGTGGTCGCGTATCCTGGTATCTCGTTATCGACTGCCAAAATGCGCGCATTACTACCTCAACAATATGATAAATCGGTTGCGATTGATTTTGGTCGATACTTGAGTGCTTTTGTTCACGCAAGTTATCGGCAAGATGCAGCACTAGCGATTGAAATGCTAAAAGATGTTTTAGCTGAGCCTTATCGTGCCGCAGCGATTCCAGGTTATACGGATGCTCGGGCAGCATTAACTGACTTAGGCATGCTCACAACAGGTATCTCTGGCAGTGGTCCAACACTGTTTAGTGTAACTGACGATTTAGCCACTGCAGAAAAAGCCAAAGTTTGGTTAATGGAGCATTATATCTCTGAGCCAGGTGGCTTTGCTCATATTTGTAAATTAGATCAACTCGGCACGCGCTGCGTGTAACGTTTAATTTTTCGCATTATTTATATTGAAATTTAAAAGGCAGTCGCAATGGAATTATATAACTTAAAACACCCATCGCAGGTAGTAAACTTCAGTCAAGCCGTCCAGCTTGGCTTAGGTAAAGACAGAGGATTATTTTTCCCAACATCGATTCCGGTGCTAGCCGATATGGATGCATTATTGGCGTTACCTTTTGCTGAGCGCAGTAAAAAAGTGTTGGGTGCATGGTTAGCCGATGAGTTGGGGCAGGACAGTGTAGATACACTGGTTGATAACGCATTTACCTTTGATGTGCCACTCGTTAAGGTTGACGATAAGCGTGCTTGTTTAGAGCTTTTTCATGGTCCAACCTTAGCATTCAAAGATTTTGGTGCTCGATTTATGGCGCAATGCATCGGCTTACTTGCTGGAAACAAAAAACTGACTATTTTAACGGCGACATCCGGTGATACTGGTGCCGCAGTAGCGGATGCATTTTACGGTTTAGATAACGTCAACGTGATGGTGTTGTATCCCAAAGGTAAAATCAGTGAACTGCAAGAAAAAATGTTTACTACTTTAGGTCAAAATATCCATACGGTGGCGGTAACCTCTGACTTTGATGCGTGTCAGCATCTTGTAAAACAAGCATTTGATGACAGCAATATTCGCGAAGATTTAGCCTTAAATTCGGCGAACTCAATTAATATTAGCCGTTTGTTAGCCCAGATCTGTTATTACTTCGAAGCGGTAGCGCAAGCCAAGCAAGCTGGACAAGATGATATTGTATTGTCTGTACCCAGTGGTAACTTTGGTAATTTAACCGCAGGTTTATTTGCTAAAGCCATGGGCCTCCCCATTAAACGCTTTATTGCCGCCACTAACAGTAATGACACTGTACCGCGTTACCTTGTCGACGGAGAATGGCAGCCGCATAAAACAGTGGCAACCATGTCAAATGCTATGGATGTGTCTGAACCGAGTAACTGGCCTCGTGTTGAGGCTATTTGCGCGCAGATGGGGTGGCCGCTATCATTGGTTACTGGTGTTGCACTTTCAGAGTTTGATACTCGTGCAGCATTGCTTCAGTTATATCAGGCTGGCTATCAATCTGAGCCACATGCCGCTATCGCAGCCCATGCATTAACTCTAGGTCTGGAGGGTAACGAAACCGGTATATTTCTTGGTACTGCTCATCCTGCTAAGTTTAAGGATGTGGTTGACCGTGAGTTATCGATTAATTTGTCCTTGCCTCCTGAATTGGCTGCAGTTGCACAAAAAGATATCTTGTCAGCGCAGTTACCAGCAGACTTTGAACAGCTTAAGTCACATATGTTTGCAGTATTAAAATAGTTTTTTGCAATATCTAGCACCTTATATCGATTAGATCGCTATAAGGTGTTTTTTTATATTTCAATAATATGATCTTAATCATACCCCAAAAGCTTTATACCAGTGTAGATTAGTAAACAGTGCATTTTTGACTATTATTTAAACATTATCGTTTGGTAAATAGATTACGGGAGAAGACTATGTTGCAACGTTTAATGCACGACCATAAGCATATTGCTATTTTGTTGAATATTCTTTCCAATAAATTGACTCGATTGGCAGATGGCCAAGGAGTCAATTTTAATCTGGTTAGAGATATTGTTGAGTACATGCAGAGTTATGCAGAACACAGCCATCATCCTTTGGAAGACATTATTTTCGATTACTATAGTAATAAAACCGGCCAGGCAAATAGTGGCCAGTTGTATAATGAACATCATCGTTTAGCTGAAGCATCTAGCGCGTTAGTTTATAGCCTGAACATGATCTTATCTGATGTGGTGATTTCACGAGATCAACTTGTTAAAGATCTGCAAGAATATATCGAACTTCAAGAGAAGCATATGCAGTACGAAGAGCGGGATGTGTTTCCGAATTTTGTTAACGTGTTTGATGAAAAGGATTGGCAAAAAGTCACCGTATTATGTGAAAAACGCTTAATTGAAGACCCATTATTCAATGACAGCAATAAAACGGTTTTTGAAGATTTACGTGCCTATATTGAGCATGCAGACAATAAATAAAATGTTTTACTTTGATGAAGAGATATTGAAAGTTATCAATGCCTAATCTGACACGATTTTGTTAAACAAAAAGAGCGCATTAAGCGCTCTTTTAATTGATTTTATCGTTAGGCTTTAATGGTGATATAACCCAATTAAAGCACTAGTGTGTTAACATCAAAATCGAATGAATCATCAATATCTTGCAGTTCCCTAAGCAAACGCTGTTTATCCTTAATGGCTTCAATCTCACGCCATTTGCGTTTTTTAGGCGAACTTTTTGAGCGGCTTGGTCTTTCAACAACTTCGTCTAGCGCACCACCATAGTCTAATCGATCCATGGTAACCTCCCTTTTATTATGATGTCTCTGCAGATAAATATCATATAACCGCTATAGGATGCAACACTTGTGTTTCATTAGCGTTACATGTCAGCTGTTTTTTTATGCTTCATATTGATGTTTTTAGCTAGTGATTAACGATGTTAATAAATGATCAATAAATACATATCCTGAACATAAAAAAACACCCTCAAGACTATTGAGGGTGTTTTGATACAAAGGCTTTGTGGGCGAGCGTTAATTTGCCTCAGGCGTTAAAGCTTTCCCTGACGATAAAGGTTGATCAACGCATTACTTGATGAGTCTAATTGTGTTGCCTCTTCTTTAGCACCAATACGCTCCAATACATCATTACCTAGCTGCTTGCCGAGCTCCACTCCCCATTGATCAAATGAGTTGATTTGCCATATAGCACCTTGAACAAATGTTTTATGTTCATATAGCGCAATCAACGCGCCTAAGGTCGTTGGCGTCAGTTTATTCATTAATAAAGTATTACTGGGTTTGTTACCTGACATGACCTTATGTTTAGCAATCAGCGGTATTTGAGCCGCGTCTAATGAACTATTACTCAGTTCTGCTAGTGCTTCAGCATAAGTTCGGCCTTGCATTAACGCTTGAGTTTGTCCAAAGCAGTTTGATGCAAGTTGGTCATGATGCTCACCTAACGGATTATGGCTCTGAAGTGGCATGATAAAGTCCGCAGGGATCAGTGATGTTCCTTGATGCAGCAACTGGTGGTAAGCATGTTGTCCATTAGTACCTTCACCCCCCCAAATAACAGGACCCGTGCTGTAATCAACATCACTACCGTCTAAGGTGACTGATTTTCCATTACTTTCCATATCTAATTGCTGGAAATAAGCTGGCAGACCGCGCAGATAATGATCATAAGTCAAAATGACGTGTGCTTGAGCACCATGAAAGTTGCCATACAACACCGATAGCATTGCCATGATCACTGGCATATTTTGTTCGACAGGTGTATTGGAAAAATGCTCATCCATTTGATGTGCGCCATCCAGCAAGGCTTTAAAGTTATCCATGCCAATAAGTAGCGCAATAGGTAAACCAATCGCTGACCATAAAGAGTAGCGGCCGCCAACCCAGTCCCACATTGGGAATATGTTGCTAGCGTCCATACCAAACTCTGTTGCTTTAGTCACATTTGATGTCACGGCAACAAAGTGCTTAGCGACATCTTGTTGGCCTGCACCTTGGGCTAAAAACCAGTCTTTAGCGCTCAGAGTATTAGTGAGTGTCTCTTGGGTACTGAATGATTTCGATGACATCACAAACAAGGTTGTTTCAGCATTGAGATTTTTTAGCTTTTCACAAATAGAGGTCGCATCAACATTGGCAACAAAATGACAGTTAAGTCCTTCTTGCCAATAGGGTCTTAGCGCTTGTGATACAATTTTGGGGCCAAGGAATGAACCTCCAATACCAATACTCACAATGTCAGTAATCGCTTTACCTGTATAACCTTTCCACTCTCCAGATTGAACAGAGCCAACAAATTTAGCCATTTTAGCTAATGTTTGTTGTATTTCAGGAACGATGTTCGCCCCTTCAGCCATGATAGTTTGAGTTGATTTACTGCGCAGTGCAGTATGTAATACCGAGCGTTGTTCAGTGTTGTTAATCACATCACCATTAAACATCGCGGTAATTTTATCACTCAGTTTTGCTTCTTTAGCGAGAGAGAATAGCAGCTTAAGTGTTTCATCGTTCACACGGTTTTTAGAATAATCTAAAAACAGACCACAAGCCGCAACGCTCATTTGTTCAAAACGTTGTGGGTTTTGGGCAAATAATTCGCGCATGTGAGGTAGTTGACTTGAATGCGTTTGTAGCGCTTTCCAAGTCGTGCTTTGAGTCAGTGTAGTCACGAGTAAAGCCTCCAACTAGCTTAATTTTGTCTTTAGCATAACTTCTAGTTTGCCTTGATCGATGGCAAAGTTACGAATCCCTTCAGCTAATTTATCCACAGCCATTGGATCTTCATTAAATGCCCAGCGGAACTGTGCTTCAGTGAGTGCTGCTGGAGCCGAATGTGTTGCTGCAGTTGCCACTAACTTTTCGCTGATTTCAATATCAGTATTCGCTAACTCTTCTAGTAACGCTGGGCCAATTGTTAGACGATCACAACCAGCAAGCTCAATAATTTCACCGATATTTCTGAAACTGGCACCCATTACAACAGTGTTATAGCCGTGCTGCTTGTAGTAGTTATATATCTCAGTAACAGAGACTACACCAGGATCGGTTTGTGCTGTGTAATCTTGGCCTGTGTCTTTTTTATACCAATCTAAGATGCGACCAACAAAAGGTGAAATCAAGTATACGCCAGCTTCGGCACAAGCTCTTGCTTGAGCAAAGCTAAATAGTAATGTTAGATTGCAGTTTATCCCTTCTTGTTCAAGTTCTTTTGCCGCGCAAATACCTTCCCAAGTTGAAGCTAGTTTTATCAGAATACGCGATTTGTCTATACCAGCGTCTTGGTATAATTTGATTAGCTTGTGCGCTTTGTCAATTGAGCCTTGTTTGTCAAATGATAAGCGTGCATCGACTTCCGTTGAGATACGGCCTGGTACTAGCTTTAAAATTTCAACACCAATATTGACAGCCAGTTTATCACCAGCATCTTCGATCTGTTGTTCAACATTTTGGCTTTGGTTTTTTGCCCATTCAATCGCATTTTCGATAAGAAAAGCGTATTCAGGGATTTGTGAGGCTTTCAAGATTAGCGACGGGTTAGTTGTGGCATCTTCAGGCTGATAACGCTTAATTGCCTCTATGTCGCCAGTATCAGCAACGATGGTAGTGAATGATTTGAGTTGCGCGAGTGCATTGGCCATGGAAATTTCCTCTCGATAAGCAATGAAAATAGATCAATGCCTTTATTAGAAGCGATTTTAGGGATTATTCCAACTTTATTTGTAAAAAAATTACCAAATAATCCGTTATTTTCGCTTATTTAAAGCCATTATTGTCGTTAAATAGACAGAATTGGTTAGTTTATACGGTGCAGAGTTCCAATTCTATTACCTGAATGTCAGTGTCAGCCACTGTTGTAAGGCTTATTAGGTTGTTCTTAAAATAAAAAAGCCGCTGCAAGCAGCGACTTTTAAAGTATAGCGTATCAATATTACAATTAACGTAATACTGCGCGTTTTTCGGTACCCGTCACGATAGCTTCGATACGACGGTTAACACGGTTAGCTTCAGCTGAGCTACCTTGCATAACAGGTTGAGTGATACCGTAACCAACAGCATTGATTCTGCTTTTGCTAATGCCATACTTTGTGTTCAGTGCATTTGCAACCGCTACAGCACGACGCTCAGAAAGCTTCATGTTGTATTCTGCTTTACCTACGTTAGACGCATGGCCTCCGATAGATACAGTATGTTGTGGGTATTTGTTCATGAAATCTGCTAGTTTTTCTAAATCAGCAAATGAGCCGGCACGGATCTCTGCTGAGTCATTAGCAAACAAAATACCACCTAAGTCATGCTTAGTGGTGATGTTTTCATAAACAGTACAACCTGTAGCATCAACTTTGTGTGTTAAAGGAGTATTTGGACATTTGTCCATGTTATCTTTAACACCATCTTTGTCAGCATCACCAGGTGTTACAGCAACAATTGGAGCCACTACTGGAGCAACAACTGCAGCAGGAGCGCTAGTACCAAAACGATAACTTAGCTCAAGACCCCAGTAGTTACTTTCCATTGAAAGTGTATTCCACTTTTCTTCGTCAAGGTTTTCATAACGACGGTATTTAGCTTGTAATTTTAGGTTATCAGTAAAGTTATAACCAACACCAGCACCTAAATATGGTGCAATACCGCTATCACTGTAATATTCAGTGTTGTACTCTTTTTTGTTGGAGATTAAGTAGTTTAATGCACCGGCTTCAGCAGATAAACTCCACTTGTCAGCTAATGGGTAAAAACCAACAAAACCTAATGACATACCACGAACACCAACATCATTACGTTTGTTTGAATAATCAGTCCATTCAGCGCGGCCAAGGTCACGATAACCTAATTCAATTCCGATGTATTCGTTAAATAAATAGCCACCAAATACGTCCCAAGCATATGGGTCATCTTCACCACACACTTTCATGGTTTTTTGGTCACAGTTTGGTTCGTAGTTATTGACGCCTAAACCACCGCCAACGTACCAAGGTGTTAATTCTTGAGCAGCAGATGCAGCGAAAGGCAACATCGATGTGAGTAATACTACTTTTAATGTGTTCTTCATCATATTTTTATAGTCCATTGTTATTTTACTCCACCAAATATGCATGTAACGGAGTTGTTATCTTCATGCATTGCTGACGCTTAATGTGGTGTTCCTTTGTATTTTAGTCAACGGCGCAAGTATGGGTGGTAATTAGATGTTTTTCCATAGTAAAAAAGATTAATTTTTGGTAATGGTCGGTAAAATACCAGTGTAATAAAATTGAAGCGACATAAAAAAAGTAAGTAAAATCATAAGCTAAGTGTGATTGTTTTATTTTGGCATTGATTGGAGAGTAATTATGAATATAGTACTGATTTTTAATGTTTTTGCTTTTTATGCCCGTAATGAGCATATTTTGGAGGTGAAAATAAAAATACGCCTAGAAGGCGTATTTTTGGTCTAATAATAAGTTAGTTTAACGAGTCCATACCCAGTTTTCGATTTCTTCTGGATCCACACCATTGGCTTTGATGTAGTTCTTATGGTCAACTAATCTTTGCAACATATCTGTGGTGATGGTCACATGTTGTGTTTCATCAATAACACCTTGCTGGAATAATTTGTAAGCCATATCGATCACTAAGTGATAGCGAGATGTACTGTTACGCACTCCCATATCAAATGGTGTCGTCGTTGAACCTTCTTCTTCATAACCTTTAATACGGAAACGACGGTTACCTTTATAATCAAAGACCAATTTCTTGATGGTATTTGGATAACCATGGTAATTAAATACCACACCTTTGTCTTGGGTAAATACTTCATCCATCATCCAAGGTTTGCTTTGAAATTCAAGGCTGCCTAAACCGCTACTGTGAAGTTCTGACACGCTGACAAAACGGATACGTACTCTTGGTAGTATTTCACGAATGAGAACTAAAGAAGCCATACATTCTTGAGTTGCATAATCACCACAACCAGCTAATACCACATCAGGATTGGTATCTGAGGCGAAATCCCATACCATCATGCCATCTTTAGCTTGTTGACGAGCTTCAGCTAAAGATAACCATTGAGGTAAAGATTTTTTACCTGCAACAATAATATTCAGTTTGTCTCTGTCAGCATAAGCTTTTTCGGTATATACCAAGGTGCTGTTTGCATCTGCTGGCAAGTAAGCAGAGATAATTTCTGGGTGCTTCTCTAACATTGCGCCTAGGAATGATGGGTTCTGATGAGAGTAACCGTTGTGATCTTGACGTTCTAATAACGATGACAATACTACGTTACATGCTGGAATTGGCTTACGGAAATGGATCCCTTGGCTGGCATGGACATATTTACAGTATTGGTCAGCCATTGATGACACTACCTGAGAAAAAGATTCATAAGTAGGGAACATACCGTGACGGCCGGTTACTGTGTAGCCATGTAACATACCAAATAACAAGTTTTCAGATAACAACTCAATCACGCGGCCATCGCGCGACATATCTTGGTCCCAGCTTTCTATAGGCCATTGCCATGAACGATCTGTTTCTTCAAATACAGCTTGTAACTGATTTGAATAAGTTTCATCTGGACTGAAAATACGCAGGTTGCGTTGATCGCGGTTCAGTTTGAATGCATCACGCATCCATTCTCCCATTTTCAACATTGAAAAACCACGATGGCCACGAGGTGTTTCAGCACCATAACCCAGTTTGCTTAAATCTGGATTCGTTAAAGCGCGAACCACTTCACCGCCATAACTTAAACGTTGGCGACCACAGCATAAATCCTTTGGTGGCATTAATGACATGATGTCTTTATCAAATATCAGTTCGCCGCTTTCAGTCGTTTGTACTAGCTCATCAAACTTATAGCTGGCTAACCATGTATTGAGTGCTTCTAAATGGCCTTTATCTTTAGCACAGTTGCTGACAATCACTTGATGGGATTCACAGTTACCGGCTAATTTTTTGCCATCATATTCAGCTGTACCCGTCCAACCTTTAGCTGTTCTCATTAAAATAACTGGCCAACGAGGTTTCACAACGTCTTCACCAGAACGAGCGCGACGTTGAATGTCAGTGATCATTTCATAAGACAAATCCATTGCCACTGTCATTTGTTCAAAGATGTCCGTTTCCATTTCATCATCAACGATGATGGGGTGATAACCAAGGCCACGGAATTCGAGATCCAGTTCTTCATGGCTCATGCGGCCCATACGGGTTGGACCTGAGATCTTATAACCGTTAATATGGACGATTGGCAGAACTGCACCGTTATGCTCAGGAGAGACTAAACGGTTAGCATACCAAGATGCTGCTAATGGGCCGGTTTCCGCTTCACCGTCACCGATCAAACAAGCGGCAATAAGATTTGGGTTATCTAATACAGAGCCCCAAGCGACAGAAAGTGAATAACCAAGCTCACCACCTTCTAATATTTGGCCTGGAGCTTCTGGGTTTGCATGTGATGGATAGCCGTAGGCTGCTGAGAATTTTTTACAGATATCTTCGATACCTGTTTCTGTGAATGGAATGGTCTCAGGATAGAAATGACTAAGTGAACCTTCAACAAATAAGTTAGCTTGCACAGCTGGGAAACCGTGACCAGGACCAACAAGGTAAATGAATTCACGCTTATGCTTAACAATAAGACGGTTAACGTTCGCGTAGACAAAGTTAATACCAGGACATGTTCCCCAGTGACCGAGTAGACGAGGTTTGATATCTGTATGTTGTAACGGACGCTTAAAAAGTACGTTTTGCTTCAGATAAATCTGTGATGTCGCAAGGAAGTTCGTTGCTCTTACGTATTTTTTTAGCGCGATGATTTCATTTGGGTTAGTCATAGTGACCTCTATTAAAAGTGAAAAACTTATTTAACCTTCTTTGAGAACACTGTATCTGTAATTTAGTTACAATAATGTGGCCTTTATCTAATTTCTGAGTAATGAGGTTTGGTTTCGATCGCATTTATTGTTGATTTGTCGCTAATTACTTGAAATTTAATAACGATTCAAATGCTTTTTAAACATAGAGCATTAATAGTAGAAATGATAAAGTGTGACTGAGATCACTTGTTAATTTTTGTTTTGTTGATGTTATTGCAACGTTTCATTTACTTAATCGATGTGTATGCTAGGTAACGTAGCTTTAGCATTCGTAGTCCTGAGTGATCAATACCTATTAATCCACGACCATAACCTTTTATAATGGCGACTTTATATAGGTACTTTTATTAGTATTACCGTTTTACACATAGCAGCTTGCACATGACGTGCTTGGTCTGTGCCTTATGTGTTTTATATTCAGTGCAATGGCCTGATACAGAAAAATAACCTTATAACGGGGAAGATTAGACAATATGGCAATGTTAGAGACGATTGTTAATTTCATGAATAGCCTGCTTTGGGGCAAATTATTGGTTTATGGGTTGGTGGGAGCAGGGTTATTTTTTACTATTCGTCTTGGTTTTATTCAAATTACCCATTTTGTGCACGGTATTAAAGTACTCGCGATTAGCCGCCGTCCAGGTAAGCATGGCTTATCATCATTTCAAGTTTTTTGTACCAGTATGGCTGCACGTGTCGGAGCTGGTAATATGGCTGGTGTCGCGGTTGCAATTGGAACAGCAGGGCCAGGTGCCGTGTTTTGGATGTGGGCTATAGCAGTATTGGGTATGGCTACTGCGATGATAGAGTCGACTCTTGCTCAGGTTTATAAAGTCAAAGATGGTGATGGCCAATACCGTGGTGGTCCAGCTTATTATATGGAGAAAGGCCTTGGTCAGCGTTGGATGGGCGTGGTTTTTTCTATCTTCCTAATTTTAGCATTTGGTCTTGTATTTAATGCTGTTCAAGCCAATACCATTACCGGTGCAATGACTCAAGTTTTTGGTTTTGAACCACTGTGTATCGGTATTGGTATTGTTATCTGCAGTGCGTTTGTCATTGTAGGTGGCCTTAAAAAAGTTGCTAAAGCATCTGAGCTCATTGTACCTGTCATGGCGATTGCTTATATTGCTATAGCATTTGTTGTTGTTGGTATGAATATTGAGAAGTTACCTGACATATTCATGTTAGTTATTAACAGTGCATTTGGTTGGCAAGAAGCCGCTGCTGGTGGTGTTGCTTATAGTGTTGCTCAAGCAATGCAAGCCGGTATTGCTCGAGGATTATTTTCAAACGAAGCCGGTATGGGAAGTGCAGCAAACGTGGCTGCCAGCGCATCTCCAAATCCTAATCACCCAGCATCGCAAGGTTTTGTGCAAATGATGGGTGTATTTGTCGATACTATTGTTATTTGTACTGCAACGGCTGCAATTATTTTATTGTCTGGTGATGCAGCATCTAGTTCAGATGGCATTGCGAAAACGATTAGTGCACTTACCAGCCATGTGGGTGATTGGGGGGGAGCATTTATTGCCTTTGCCATTTTACTTTTCTGCTTTACGTCTATTATTGCGAACTATTCTTACGCAGAAACTAATGTCATGTTCTTGTCTGGTAATAGTAAAAAAGCTTTGCCTGTATTTCGCGTAGTTGTTTTAGGTATGGTGATGTTCGGTTCACTGGCTAAAATCAGTCTAGTATGGGATTTAGCCGATGTATCAATGGGATTAATGGCTATTGTTAATATTGTGGCCTTATTGTTATTGTCTGGCCTAGCGATTCGAGTTATTAACGACTATCGGGAACAGATTGATGCGGGTATCGATCCGGTATTTGATACCAGTAAATTTCCAGAGTTAGCCGATCAATTAGAAGAAAAAATTTGGCCTAATTCTTCAGAGCCTATAAAGAAATAAACTTGGGTATAGAGTGTTTAATCGAATAGCTCAATCGAAAAAACCATGCTAATGCGGCATGGTTTTTTTATATCAGTTCAGTATGATGACGTTATGATTTTATCCGGAGCTTACTTATGTTGGTCTTAGTTTCACCTGCGAAAACATTAGATTTCGAACATTCACCTATTTCTAATACCCATACTCAGCCGCGCTTTCTAAAACAAAGCCAAGCGTTGATTGATGTTTGCCGTGAATTAACTCCCATGGATATTGCCAGCTTGATGAGGGTGAGTGATAAAATAGCAGGGCTGAATGCCGCTCGGTTTGCTGATTGGCAGCCACCGTTTACCTTAGATAATGCTAAGCAGGCCATTTTTGCCTTTAGAGGTGATGTGTATACAGGCTTTGATGCAGATAATTTATCTGAGTCACAAATGGCTTCTAGTCAAAAACATTTACGTATTTTATCTGGTTTGTATGGCTTACTTAAACCACTAGATTTAATCCAACCGTATCGCTTAGAAATGGGTACTAAGCTGGCAAACCCTGAAGGTAATAACTTGTATACTTTCTGGGGAGAAACGATTACAGAAGCTGTTAATCAAGCATTGAAAGAGCAGGGCGATGATATCATTGTTAACTTAGCCTCTAATGAGTACTTTAAGTCTGTTAAAGTAAAACAACTTCAAGGTCAGCTAATTACCCCAGTGTTTAAAGACTGCAAAAAGGGCCAATTTAAAGTGATTAGTTTTTATGCCAAAAAAGCTCGTGGTTTGATGGCGCGCTATATTATTGATACTAATCCCACTTCTGTTAAGCAATTAACTGAGTTTGATCTTGAAGGCTATTACTACAGCGAAGAGCTGTCGACTGCCACAGAGCCTGTATTTTTACGCGCCGAACAAAAGTAAAACTTTAAGTCCATAGCCTTAGCCAATAAAAAAGCCCTTAAACAAGGGCTTTTTAGTCATCAAATTCTGAGCTCAATTGAACTTAATCGCGCTACAACTCGCTAGTGTTGGTCTTTTTGCTCGGTAACAGGTCTTAAATCAATTTCCGATTGTGCCATCATGTAGGCAAATTGGACATAAGCTGCTGCACTTTGTGCCAGTTTCTTAGGATCAATTTTATCTAATGTATCATTCGGCGTGTGGTGATAATCAAAGTAGTCTGTGCCATCTTGGTTCAATGAAGCAACCGGTACACCTAATGCGGGTAGCATCGACACATCCGGTCCGCCTGAAGCGTTATTATTGCCAAGCTCAACCCCATTAAGTGTTATGGCTGAGTGTTGTTGTTTCACTTGCTCGAATGTGGCGGGGTTAACATTAAAATCAATTTTATAAATAGGTCCTGCACCAAAATCAGATTCCGCCGCAATATAATGCTTGCCTAACTCATCAGCATGTTGCGCTGCATAGGCTTTACCACCAACTAAACCCACTTCTTCTGCTGCGTATAATACCACTCGAATAGTACGTGCAGGTTTTTGCGGTAAGTCTTGAATGAGTTTAGCTGCGGTGGTAACAATCGCCACACCTGCACCATCATCAATTGCACCTGTGCCTTCATCCCACGAATCAAGATGAGCACCGATAAGAACGATTTCATCTGGTTTACTGCTTCCAGTGACTTCGGCTATAACATTATAAGATGTCGCAATACCTAAATTTTCTGAGGTCATATTCAGTGATAGGGTTATGTTAGGATTACGCTTTAACATGGCATTAATCAAATCTGCATCAGGGTTAGACATTGCTGCGGCAGGAATTTTAGGGGTTCCTTCTTCGTAACGCATCATTCCTGTGTGTGCCATTCTGTCATGATCTGTGCCAATGGAACGGATAACAATTGCTAAGGCTCCTTTTTGAGCCGCAACAATGGCTCCTCGAGAGCGGCCACCAACAGCCTCGCCATAACCTTTACCAGTAATGTGGCGTTCAGTTTTACGGTCAATAAACACTATTTTGCCTTCAATGCGCCCCGGTGATGCATTGGATAACTCTTCTAAACTGTCAAAGCGTACAATCTGTGCTTGAATTCCGTTAACTGGGGTTGCAACACTGCCACCTAAGGCTGTCACGACTAAAGGTTGCTCATAAGGCGCTACGATACTCGCGTGTGCGCTGCCTCTAGACCAAGCAGGAACTTGAACCGATTCTTTATATACTTTATCAAATCCGAGCGACCACAGTTTTTCCATCGCCCAATCAACGGCCATGATGTCTTTGTCTGTACCC